>JBEKOX010000022.1:0-39728 GCA_049521335.1 Chitinispirillaceae bacterium | reverse complement strand
CTCGTTATTCCATAGGCGGTCTGGCCGGTTACGGTAACATTCGCCTGTTTCAAATTCGTCAATCCGGCAAAATTTATGCCCGCGATAAACACCACGAGAGGCGGCCAATTCGCCGATATGGTGGGAGACCACACCGAGGTGTTCACATTGAATTGCCACATCAATGGCGTGATCGCTATACCGGTGGCCAAGGTGGACCACAGATTGACATGGGCATTGCTGTTGGTCGCTTCTCCGACGATGGCGGGCTTTTTATAACCGTTCCAGAGCGTTTGCACGAGGGAAGCCCAGCTGGCGGGCGTGGTGCTGCCGTAATTTTCCGTATTCGATAAATTGTTCACCGAATCTCCGTGCGGCCAGTAATCGCCACCGGAGGCTTCGGTAGGATGCTTGAAAGGATCGTTCGTCTGAAAAAAATCGGCCATTTTCGTGGTCCAGGCGTTTGCGGTGGTCTGGTTCGCCCAGCCGTCGGTGCCTTCTATTTCATCGATGGTTTGCCAACCTCCAAGCGACTGGTGATATGAAAATCGGGCGATGATGTAACGGTACATCTTTTGTTCATAGCTCCACGCGGTCGAATCGCCGTAAAAATCCGCAGCTTTATCGACGATGGTACTATAGGGAGTCGTGTGCCAATTATTCGTCCATGAGCCGGGCATATTCTGTCCAAGTTGGTCATGGGGCCAAAGGACCAAGAACATATGAAGTCCGAACATTTCCGACGAATCCAGCAGGGAATCGACCCTTCTGCATTTGGGCTGGTCATACCTGCCGATACCCGAAGCTATCGACTCTATCAACCCGTAGCCGTCATTGACGCCGTTCCAATAGACATAGGTATTACATCCGTAACCCTGCAATTCATGGAAACCGGGGAATGTCACGTTGTAAGGATAGCACGGGCCCACGCCGTAATAGGACGTGCCGTCATCCAGGCACAGGTATCTGCTGTTCGATGCGATCCGTATCCATCCGTGATTGCCGGATGCACTGCACAAGAAACTTCCTGAAATGCCCGGGGTTGTTCCGGTGGGATCGGTTGCCTGAACCGTATAGTTCCAGGCGCCTGTTTCATCCGGGGCAAACCTGATTTTCCACGACGAATTATTGGAGGCGTCAACCCCATAAAACCCGTTGATCTTCCATGTCGCGCCCGATGGCGCGGTAAAAGTTGCGGATAAATCGATTTGATCCGGGTCATAAGGATTTGTATATACCGTGGTGAGGTTCACCGTGAGCTCAAGTTTTGCATATTTCCCAACCGTGTCGGAATTTTTGGTGACTGAAGAAATATTCGGAGCGGCGGATAAACAGAACACGCTTATCGCTATCAAAGCAGTGCAGCCATGAACGATTCGCCATAAACCTCGCACAATTTTATTCATACAGATTCTCCATTATGATTATGATAAAGGAAGGGAAGCCCGCCCTCTTAAGATGGCGGGGAAAACTTCCCCTATAGCCTTGTTTTTTCTCTCTCCGTTACTCGGTCACTTGCAACTTCTGCCAGAAATGCCCCTCAGCGGAAGTGATACTCGCAAAATAAATCCCTGATTCCAGATGGCCTGCTGGAATGACGGTTACCTTCGAACCCGGTACCTTATAACTCGCAATGACGCGGCCCTGAATATTCATGAGTTTTATTTCGCCGCCGCCGGTAATCGGTTCAAGCAGCCGCAAGACGCCTTGCCGGTAGGCGATAATCGGTTTATAATTTTCAGCGACGGGTGAACCCTGTGCAATGACCGCACTCGGCGCTATCGGCGACTTGAGTTGGAACGCTATCTGGCCTTCGCTCGTCGTTGGAATGGTCGCGGTCAGCGTACCGTTGGTTGCCGATACCGTGCTGGTGGTGTTCGTTCCTGCCGTGCAGTCCCACCATTCCAAAGTGTTGTATCCGTTGTTTGCCAGCCCCGTGATGCTCAAGGTCGAGCCGGAAACATTCCCCGATATCCAGCCGAAGACATCTTGATCGCTCGATATTCCATAGGCGGTCTGGCCGCTTACCGAGACACTCGCCTTCTTCAAGGAGGTCAATCCGGAGAAAGGTATGCTGTTGACGAAAGCTGCGAAGCCCGGGAAAGACGACAATGAGGTGGACAGTCCCTGATTGAATTGCCAGAACATGGGATTTATACACTCCCCGTTGGCCATCGCGGACCACATGCCGGTAGCGAGATCGCTTCCTCCCGCCTCTCCCGTCATGGCGGGCTTGTCATAACCATTCCACAACTGTTGCGCAAGGGAGGCCCAGCCGGTGGCCGATTCATCGCCGTAATTTTCCGTATTCGTCATGCTGTTCGCCGAATCCCCGGTAGGCCAGTAATTGCCTTGAGAAGATTCCGTCGGATGGTGGAAGGAATCGTTGGTTATGAAAAAGTTGGCAATTTTTGCCGCCCAGGCATTTGCCGTGGTCGGGTTCGACGCATATCCACCGGTACCGCTGATTTCATCGATCAATTGCCAGCTTAAAATGGCGGTGCTGTATCCCCAGCGGGCCATAATGTACCGGTATTGCTTTGCCTGGTAGGACCATGACGTCGAATCACTGTAGAAATCGGGGCAACTGACGATGGATTGATAAGGATTGCTCACCCAATTCGTAGGCCATCCACCGGGGGAGCCGTCACAAAGATAATCGTGCGGCCAGAGCACCAGGATCATCTTCATTCCGTTCGCCTGGGACCAGCTCAACAGGCTGTCGATGTGGGTGCATTTGGACTGGTCGTATTTTCCAATTCCCGATGCTATGGACTCGATGAGACCGTAGCCCTCGTCGTAGGTGCCGTTCCAATAAACCCAAGTATTGCATTTGGAAGCCCCCAACGTGGCAAGGCCTTGGGAGTAAGTACCTCCATCCCCCTCCCAGCAATACGCCATACCGATCCCATAGAACGAAGTTCCATCATCGTAGCAAAGGTACCGGTTGTTCGAGGCTACCTTTACCCATCCATGATTTGATGATGCGGTGCAACTGAAGTTATTTGAAGCGCTCTGCGTTGAGCCGGTAGCGTCAGTCAACTTTACCACATAGCTCCACGTCCCGGTCTCGTTGGCGGCAAATCGGACCTTCCATTGCGAACCGTTATAAAACCCATTGATTGTCCATGTTTTACCCGAAGGCGCGGTAAACACCGCCGACAGAGCGACCTCGGTCGGGTCGTAAGCGTTGGTGTACGTAGCAGTGAGGGACACCGTTAACTCCAGCAATGCATATTTCCCGACCGAAGTAGCGTTGGGAGTCACCTGCGTAATGGTTGGAGCGGCTGATAAGCACGCCGCAGCTATACCTACTAGAGCAGCGCAACGACGAAAAGTCCGGCCTGATCCCTGGAAAATCTTTTCCATTCTTATCCCCCTTAGTTTAAAAGATGGCCAATTTGAATTTTCGCATACAAACCCTCTCGCGAGGTTATTGAATTTTAACACGATACACCCCCTCTTTGAATGTGTTGTAGGTAGCTCCTTAACTTCTTTCTGGCGTTATAGACGAACAATGGCACACATCTCTGACACATCACTCTGCGAGAGGTGCATGGAGGAGACGTTGCAGTTGTCTTATTGTTGCACCATTGTCATGATTTTCAGGTGTCTCCGGTATTGTAATATAATTATGAGCAATTCAATAGTGATAAATTATTTTATTTTCTATGGTTTTTATTTCTATGAATTGCATAATTATTAAATCACAGCGTTACCTGAATTATAAATTCCCACCCATTGTCAGTGTCATTGCTGACCGGATGCCAAATATTCCGTCGTTGCCTTTATGATTTTATCCTTCTGCTGAAAATCTTCGGCGGGTATATATCGGCGGATTTCCCTGACCACTTTCTCGAAACCCAATTCGGCTCTGGATACCATTGTAACCTTCTGGTTCAGGGCTCAATATATCCGGAACCATCACTATTTCATAAATCTGTCCACGTTCGCTGACGTTGCACCGTCGCACAACCGCGAACGCCCGGTTTTATATTTCAGGGCTGCACGAGGGGTTTCGGTGAAGGCGTGAAACAACTCCTCTGAGGAAAGCTCACCATGGTTTATCTGCTGTTGTATCTTGTGTCCGGATTTTTCAGCATTGCGCTCCAGGTGATCTGGCAAAGGCAATTGTGCCTCATCACCGGCGGGACCATGGTTTCAATCGCCGGCATCATCAGCATATGGATGGTCGGCCTGGCGATCGGAAGTTTCGCGGGAGGGAAAATAGCGCGTAACGGCAGGAATTTAAACGCGTTGTTCTGTGTGACTCAGATAATAACCGGCGTCTATGTCCTTGTTTCGCCGGCGTTGTTTCACGCCGTCAATATACTTGACGGAGGGCTCTTTTTACTCCAGCAGTCCAACGAGGCGCTTTCCATGGCGCTCAGGGCGATGCTGCTGCTGCTGGTTTTGGCGGTTCCCGTCAGTCTTATCGGCGCGGGGTTCCCGATTTTGAGCGGCCTGCTGGGCAAAAGGCATATATCCTTCCTGTATTATCTCAATGCCCTGGGCGGCGTTGCGGGCGCGGTGTTGGTAAGTTTTTTCTTTTTGGAAAAAGCGGGAGTCAGAGGGAGCGTCATCCTGCTTTCGTGCGGCCTCATCATCGCCAACGCCGCCGTTCTCCTCTTCACAAAAAAACCGGCCCGCGACGATTCGTTGAAGCAAGGGGCGTCAATCCGGGAAAAAATAAATTCCGTAAAAAATCCCCTCTCCGCCGCCGCGACAAGATTTCTTTCCGTCATTGTGCCCGTTCTTTTTTTCCTGTCCGGCTTTACGTCATTGTCCTATGAATTCCTCTACAACCGGATCGTTTTGTTCATTTTCAAGGAATCGTCGTACTATTCGTTCGCCATAATCCTGATTCTCTTTATTGCAGGAATTTCCGCGGGGTCGTTTCTTTACAATGCGATAAAGAGGGCATTTGTTTCCCTTTCATGCACATTATTCTGGTTCGCTCTGCTCGAGTGTTTTATCGGTTTCTGGCATATCCTGTTGCCGAATTTTTCGGTGTTCATTTATACCGCCAATTTGGTGATAAATCCGAATACCCTTCCGGCACATTATTTTCTGGGAACCGTTTTTTACCGGACGTCAGTAGCCGCGCTGCTTATGCTGCCGCCCATAATCGCCTTTGGGTTCCTCTATCCCATGGTCATAGATTTGTACGTTTTATTAAAAAACAAAACCACGGAGGGCGAGGCGGCAGGATATATCGGTTTTTGTAATCTGGCCGGATCGGCAATCGGACCGGTTGTCACCGTTTTTTTCCTGATCGCCGTTTTTCAGGTTGGAGGGGCGTTACGGATAATTTCATTGTTAAATATCTTCATCGCCCTGGCGGCTTTGCTTTTTGTAATTTCGCGAAAGGAATTTTCGTATTCTCGAAAGAAATCGGTCCTCTGCGTTTCCTTGCCGCTGATGGCGGTTTTGATCTCCCTGTACACCCCCTATTCATTCGAACTTTTTCAATATCTGGCCAGGCAGGTTGAAAGCACGCAATTGCTCTACTATAAGGAAAATGCGTCTTCGACCATCGCGGTGACCAGGGCAGCCGACAGCGTCCGCATGCTGTCGATCAATTGCATTTCCGAGGTCCCCACGGATTACAATGCGCTGAGGACCTTCCGGTTATTGGCGTATCTGCCCTTTATGACAAAAGAAAATGCCCGGTCGGTGCTGACGATCGCCTTCGGCGGCGGCATCACCTTCGGCTCGGCATGCCAGGTGAAAGGCGTCCGCGAAATAAAATGCTCCGAAATATGCGGGGACGTCCTTGATGCCGCCGGTTACTTCGCGGATTTCAACCATAACGTGATTTCCACGAACAGGGGCGACATCGTCATCGAGGACGGCCGGAGGTTCGTGGAAAAATCCAATACGAGCTACGATATCATCATCTGCGATTTGACCCATCCCACGCTGTCGGATTCATGGGTACTGTTTACAAAAGAGTTTTATGCGGCATGCGCGGCCAAATTGAACGCCGGGGGCGTGATGGCGCAATGGGTTCCAATTCACGGGTTGCCCTTGACCGATTATAAAGTGATTCTGCGGACGTTTGCCGGAACCTTCAGGGAAGTTTCGCTTTTTTACGTGAACAATTATACGATACTGCTGGGAAGCGCCTCGCCGATCGTCCTTTCCCCGCAGGCATTCAAGGCGTTATTGGAAAACCCGGTGATCTCAGATGATCTGAACAAGGTGAATCTGAACACGGTAGAAGACATAGAACGCATGCGATTGATGGAGTCCCGTGATGTCAGGAAATTCGCGGGCGCCGGGGAAATTGCGTCGGACAATTTATCCCCTGTCCAATTTTCCCAGAAGCGACTGCGGGGGGTGGATAATTCGCAATTGGAGATCTGCAATGGCTTCAGCGACTATTTGTACCGCAATCCGGGAAAGGACCCGGCGATTACCTGCTATCAACTTGTCACCCTGAAATTGCGCGAATATATCTATCAAAAAGACCTCGTCAATTTGCTCGTTTATTTCGCGCGCCAGCAAAAGGCCCTGTCGGAAAAAGGTCTGTTCGACGATGAAATGACGAAGACGCTTACGACGGAGGACGTTCGAGAAATGTTTTATTCCTATTTTTTCAGGGGAAACGGACTGGACCAGCTGTTCAATGACCCGACCGACGACAATGTCAAGGCGCTGGAAACTCTCGGCACGACGGCGTTTCCCGCGGGCGACGAGGCGGAATTTATAAAAGGAACACGTTACTTTCAAGCAAAAAAATACGACATGGCCCTGGCTGTTTTTTTGAAACTCTACCCTCGGAAACCTTATCCCATTTTGTTAAAAATGATCAACGCGACCATCCCCCTCACGGCCAGACATTAAAGGCGTACGGGCGCATCCGATCGCCATTATCGCCCGGAGCCGCGTGTGATTGAAGGACAGGTCTTGCTTGTAAACAGTTCATCAAACCAGGCGCGCAAGCCTTCTTTTTTTGCCTTTAAGCACAAGGCGGGATACGAGTTTATTTGTTGATTTTCTTCCCTTCCGAAAAAGCATCGCCTAAGTATTTACCAATGCCATAATAGGCGCGGTTGGCCGGGTCAAAGATCATTGGTTGTATCTTTTCGATGTCCGGGGTTCCGTCCTTCCCCAGCACCGCCTCATCGGCTTTGACATCCTTAATCTCGCCAACGAATAGCGTATGCAATCCCAGTGGCACGATCTTGATCACGGAGCATTCTATAATAAACGGGAACTCCTTAACATATGGGGCATCTACCAGGTCGCTTTTTACCGGCGTGAGCCTGGTAGCGGCAAACTTATCCTCTGTCCGGCCCGAAACGATCCCGAAATAATCCGCTTCCTGGATATATTTTTCTGACGGAATACTGATTGTAAATGCTTTGCGAGCCATGATATTGCCATAGGTATAAGTAGCTTCACGGATGGAGATGGCGACACAAGGCGGCTTGGAACAACAAATACCGCCCCATGCAACGACCATCGCATCAGGCCTGCCGGATTTATCGTATGATCCTACGACGAAAACCGGCGTGGGGAAAACAATGGTTTTCGCTCCAATGGACTTTTTCATTTTAGCCTCTTTCGTATCGGTATAAGATGTGGAATCCTGTGAAAAGACTGAGCCTGTTACCAGTAATCCTACGACTAAAAACCTGCCGGTCACAGCCGTCCAAAAGGTTTTCATATCATTTCTCCGCCAGCGCCTGCGTTTATTCTTTAACGCGCAGGATGCTACGCGCTTGTTTGAGACCTCGCTCTTATGTACCTTATTCCTTGAATACGGAAACCGCTTCTTTCATAAGGGATGCTATCGGAAGCTCTTGAGGACATACTTCCTCGCATGCCTTACATTCAGTACATTTGCCCGCTTTCCCGCCGATGATGGTGTATCCCGTCGCCCAGGGGTTCGGGTCATTCCACACGGCAGCGTTGTTGAGGGCGGCCAATACATCAGGGATGTCAACCCCTGATGCGCATGGCATACAATACCGGCAGGCCGTACAATCCGCTTTTATTCCTTTTTTCATCGCTTCCTGCAATGACGCAAACATCAATAAATCATTTTTACCGAGGGAATTCGCGATGCCGTCATCAGCGGTCCGGATGTTTTCCACCACCTGCTCCATGCTGTTCATACCCGATAAAAGACTTGTTACGCCGGGTTCGTTCCACACGAAGCGCAATGCCCATTCCGCAGGACTCCTTTTAATCGGAGATCCGTTGAAGATCGACGTCATTTCTGAAGGAAGGTTCTGCGCGAGTTTACCGCCTTTGAGCGGCTCCATCACCACGACCCCGATTCCCTTATCAGCGGCATACGCAAGGCCCTTATATCCAGCTTGAAAATCTCTATCCATGTAGTTATACTGGATCTGCGCGAATGCCCAGTCATATTCGTCGCAAATCCGGATGAAATCTCCGGCTTTTCCATGAAAGGAAAGGGCGGGAAACCTGATTGTTCCTTCGGCTTTCTTTTTATCCATAAACTCGCGTACTCCAAGATCGCGCATCCTGTCCCACATCGCACCATTAAGGCCATGCAGGAGATAGAAGTCGAAATAATCCGTTTTCAGTCTTTCAAGTTGTTCCGTTAAAAAGGCGTCCATCTGTTCCCGTTGTCTGATTATAAAAAGCGGCAACTTGGTTGCCAGATGAACCTTTTTACGCCATCCTCCCGCAAGCGCCTCGCCGACGAACGGCTCGCTTTCTCCCCGTTGACCGAAGACTGCCGCGTGATAAAAATATGCGGTATCAACATAGTTGACGCCTTGGTCTATTGCAAAATGGAGCAGTTTCATTGCCTGGGGATAGTCTATCTTCTCTGGTTTGTCGCCTATGGTCGGGAGCCGCATACACCCAAATCCGAGGATCGAAAGGTCAACTCCTGTTTTGCCAAGTTGTCGATAGCGCATAAAGCGTCCTTTGATGATATATTGTGAGAAAATCGTCCAAAAACCCGCCACTAAAATATACTCGTCACCGGGCGATTGTTTCGTCCTTCGAAGCAAGCGCCTCGATGAACGGTGACTGAGTAAGAGACACGGGGCCCCTTTAGAGTGGAGGTGAAAATATGCAGGAAAGATATAATAGGCACTGAGTTGGATTACTGAGAGCGCCTTGTTTTCAGTATTCTAACGGTAACTGGAGTCAGTATGAGGCAGGAAACCGAATAACGGGGTGAATCGTACTGGAAAATATCGCTGCATTCAAGAACGGATTCCACCACGGCCCGGCTGCGACTGGGTGAAGCCTTCCGTTCCTTTATCGCACGTCTACCTTTATCCAAAGGAAAGGATAGACAATTGGCAGATGAGCATATGGTATTTTATAAAATCTTCGGGCATAATTGCCGTTAATTATTGAAAGTAAAGTTGGGAGAATACCATAAAAAAGATCCACTACAAATGGATTGCGCTTTCATGCACTTCATTAGGGGCATTTTTTTCTGTTATAAGCGGAAATACCCTTCTTATCGCTTTACCGAAAATCATGAAGGACTTACATGCAAGTTTTCAGGAAATTATCTGGACAATGATGGGGTACATGTTCATACTGAGCATAATAGTGCCTGCAATAGGAAGAGTGGCGGACATCATTGGGAGAAAAAAATTATTCGTTGCGGGTTTTGTTGTATTTACACTCGGGTCTTTGCTGTGCGCTTTTTCGAGAACGGGAATGAACCTGATTTTTTTCAGGATGATCCAGGCGATAGGCGGAGCATTATTGGCAGCAAATAGCGTTCCGATAGTTACCGATGCCTTCCCCCGGAAGGAACTTGGCATGGCGCTGGGAATTAACGGTATGATCATCAGCGTCGGGGGAGTTGTTGGTCCGATTCTGGGCGGTTTATTGATACCCATGGGCTGGCGGTCAATATTTATTATCAATGTGCCAATTGGTATTATTGGTACAATTTGGGCGGTAATGCAGCTTAAGGAACTGGAAATACTACCGGCAAAACAAAAATTTGACTGGCCCGGGACCATGGTTTTCACTTTCGGCATGCTTGCTCTATTGCTGTTTTTAACCTTCGGCGGACTTTATGGGTGGCTGAATACGGGCATGTTCATACTACTGGTCGTCGCTGCGGTAATGCTGCCGCTATTCGTTATTATAGAATTCCAGACATTGGAACCGATGCTGGATATGAGGCTTTTCAAGTCAAGAGCGCTTGCCTTCGCCTACGGCTCCAATCTCCTGAACGGTATTGCCCGCGGAGCTGTTACATTCCTTCTCATATTTTACTTTCAGGGGATAAAAGGGGTTGACCCTATCCAGGCGGCTCTGATGCTGACACCTTTCGTAGTACCGCAAATTATAGTGGCCCCTATTTGCGGATGGTTGTCCGACAAAATAGGTTCAAGGATGTTAAGTTCAATCGGGTTGCTGGTATCCGCCACAGGCCTGGTAGGCCTGATGGTTATCAAGCCTGAAACTTCTTATATGGAATTGTCGATATCCATGATCATTACCGGTATAGGCTCTGGAATGTTCTTTTCACCCAACAACAAAGCGATTATGGAGGCTGTCCCTGTAGAAAAAAGGGGGATCGCAGGCGGGGTCCGAACAATGATGAATAATGTAGGCATGGTAATCAGTATGGCCATTTGCATGGCCGTCATTACCTCCTGTGTTACACCGGAAGCCTTTTCCGGACTTTTTACAGGAACACAGGCGGGTTCAAAGGGTATAGCCGTTAAGGAATTTATCTCAGGCTTGAGATTACTATTTACCGTATCATTTGTGATCAGCATTATTGCGGCATTTATATCTTATCTCAGGGGCAGCCAGCCTGACTGGCAGCACGATACCCATCCTCTGCACATTTAATAATGGTGCCACGATCATCTCCGGCCGGATTCATACGTAGTAATAAAACACAGGAAGATGCCCTGGTATAATCCCTAACGCCAAGGAAAGGCTTTCCTGAAAAACTGACCACTCACTCATCGAAGTCACCATAAGAAGGTACCTCCTCTGGATGCCTTCTTATGTAAAACAACTTCCATGGAGTCCTCACTTCCATTTGCTGGAGTCACTTTTCCTTGGCAAAACTTTCCTATGACTTGAAATGAGTTTTGACGACCTTTTCGTCGTCGTTTTGGAACCTTTCATCGTAACCTCCTGAACAGGTTTTCCTCAAACGAAACAGCTTAACCCCCTCCTCTATCTTAATTACGAGCAAGGAGGGTTAAAAATGCAACCTGACGAAGTTCATGGCGCTCCAATAAAGTCAACTGAGAGGAATCCTTATGTGGGTTTGCCAATGCCCTTTCGACATCCTTCTTACCATTTCAACTTCGCCTTCAGTTGAATCCGCAGTAATGGCGCGATAATTGCTACTTTATGGAGGGTGGGATTGTGATGAGTCATCTCATTCAAGAGCAGGCGTGCAATGAAAAAGAAATGGTGTTTCGCCTTGATGTACGTACTTTTGTTCAGCGGATGCATGCCGTGGGTTCGCTACAAAGAGGTGAATTTCTTACCGAAAATGCCCATTAAGGTAGAGCTGGAAGGCAATCCGGAGTTCAATCATAACGGCTATTATTATCGAGATAGTGTAGGGGAATACTCTGAATCGCAGAGAGAACCGTGGTAGGAGTTGGCGCAAAGCTACTATCTTCACTACTCAGAAGAATTAGAGCTGAAAGTAGAAAAGGAACGTGTCCGTCGTAGAATCAGGAAGCCTTGCTAAGGAGGAATCACATGGACGCGGCCAGACGAAACACTATCCTCTACTGGGTTTTGACCATCCTTGTGCTGGCGCCGACCGCCGGCTCAGGAATCCCGGAGCTTTTCACAAACGGCGCGGGGCCGACCGCCCAAGCCCTGCTCAAGCTCGGATATCCGCTCTATCTAATGAAAATCCTGGGCTTCTTAAAGATACTCGGCGCCGTCGCCATCTTGACCGGACGCTTTCCGACGATGAAGGAATGGGCCTACGCGGGATTCACGTTCGATTTCCTCGGGGCGACGGCTTCCCATCTCCTGGCCGGGGACGCCGCGCATGCCCCGTTCCCGTTCTTCTTCTTCGTGCTGTTGATGGGATCCTATTTCTTCTCGAATCGGAGGACGAACCCGCGCGCGTTCAAGGCTTGAATGTGTGACCAAACGCTTACAGATAGAGAGCCCTTTTCTTTCGTGGAACCCTGCTGCCACGATGCCTCGACTGCCATTTCACGTAGTCAATATTCCAGCCCGGAAGCCTGCTTTGATCGGAAGGATAGTGTTACCCAGCTGTTTTTCGCCGTGCCTTTGACACAGAAAGTTTCTTTTTCAGTGAAGCAATCTCATTCTCAAGCTTACAATTCCTATCGCTCAATTCTTCCATCGAGTCTCTCGACCCCTGAAGCCGTTTTTCTGTATCCGATAGACGTGCAGCGAGTGCCGATCGCTCGACCTCCCCTTCTTGCTTTCCTTTATTATAAGACGTTTCAAGTTTACCCCGTTGTACTACCCAGACGACAGTACCGCCGATTACAGCACCCACGACAGCATCAATGAACTTCATAGCCATAACCTCCTTCGATTGATTCCCTGTGATATTCGATGTGAATATTATAAATAACGATCTTCCAGACCAGAAGTCAAATTTTCAGCCTCGGTTCTATGTTCGCTCTTTCGAAGAACTCCACCGGCGTAATCGGTACGATGGCCTCCACCTCGACCGAGACTTCATCCTTGAAGAGGAATATGAAGCCGCAACAGTATGGAATAGCTTCGTACCAAGTCTGAATTATTCTTTGGGGCTTTTTCCTTCGCCTTCGTGATATCGGTAGCCTCAACTATGACTTCGGTAGTATTGCTCAAACTGGCCGTTTTTTTCCTTAATAGTGAGCATGTAATAATTCGTCTGTGGACCGTAGGTACCCGGCATGGAGGTCTCCTTTCGGCAGTCCAAGGTCAGGTATATGGGTTGGAATCCTCTATAAAAGAAAAAAGGGCAACGCCTCGGTGATCGAGACGATTGCCCGTAAGGAAAAAGGTTCTGGCACTATCCTAAGTCAATATTTCTGGTCGGACATTACACTTAGGGCGGGAAGAAATCCACTTTGGGCTGAAGTTATACAATATAAGGTATCCATACATTTATTATGTACAAGCTATTGTTGCACCAAATATATTTTAAGCAAGAAGTATCAACCTTAACAAAGGAGGCTTCATGCCAGTAAAAGCAAAAAAGGCCGTGAAGAAAGCAGCTGCAGCAAAAAAGGTAGCGAAGAAAAAGTAATCGTTACCGGAACCCTTAGGGCACTCCAAATAGGAATGCTCAAATTGCCCGTGTCTGTCTGAGCGGGCTTTTTTATTGATTCTGGTTTTATCTTCTGCCCAAAACTTCCGGCGGGTCTTACAGTGGATTTCCCTTACGACCGCTTCATCCCTCCACTTCCACATGCTTGACAGCATTTAGATATCACACTAAATATCACATTGTTATAGGTCTGGGGGGTATTCGGGGGTATTTGAACCGGTTTGAACTATCAGGCGGGACAAAATAAAAAACCCCTCAAAATGCCTTTTCTTGCGTTTCTGAGGGGTTTTAAAAGCTGGAGTGGAGGGGCTCGAACCCCCGACCCAGTGGTTAACAGCCACTTGCTCTGCCGACTGAGCTACACTCCAAGTCGAACTTTCATCAGGCCATAATGAAAATTTTAATTTAATGAAAATATATTTTTCGCACTGCGAAATCAATCCGTTTCGTTTCATGCCCTCTGGTCCCAACGACCCGAACCAGCATACCAAAACGAAGACTCTCCTAAGGAATTGCCATTGGAGTAGACTTCTGCATCGCCGTATAAATGTAACGGACAAGCGTGTCATAGCCGGCCTGGTCTGGGTGGAGGCTATCCGGAAGAAAGGTGTCGGTAAATATTCCGTGGGGACACAGAGCGCTGTCAACTTCCACCATGGATACATGGGTTCCCGCAGCCTGCCTGACCTGTATCGTATCCGCGAGCTCCTGGTTGAACCATGCGAGCCAATAGGGCGCAACAGGGTCCGATGCCGGTCGGGGGATTCCATCCAGAACGTAGATCCGGCTGTTCGGATTACGTTGATGCATTAGATCCATGATCGCGATCGCATATTGCAACCCTTCCGGATCATATCCATCGTTGACTCCGGTCATCAGGACCCAGATATCGGCGGTTAACTGAGTAGCAATGCTGGAAAGCGATTGCCACACTTCGAATCCCGTAGCGCCAACGAGAGCCAGGCATGAATCGTCGACGATTGATCGGCTCATAAAAGGGGGAGTCACCGGTCCAACCGGCTTCACCCGTTCATAGGGACCCAAATGAGACCGCAGCGAGTCGAGGATGCCTCCCCGGAATCCCCCATTTATTCCGTCTCCCATCATGCCAGCGACAATGGAGTGGCCGACGAATCCTATCAGATACTGCCGCAAAACAGTCACACTTCCGTTTTTCGAGATGACGTGTCCGAAATTATCCCAAGCGAGAACCTTCCAATAATAGCTGCCCGGACCGACCTCACTGATCCGAGCACTCTGGTTTGGGCCTTGATAGACCACGGCGAGGGAAGAGGGGATTATGCCCCACGACAAGGAATAGGTGAGGGAATTGAAGTCAGAATCGACGGCGCTGAAAGAAAATGAGAGGGAGCATGCGGGCGTTTCTTGTGGAATAAAAATGGTATCGCAGGGCTGCGGGATCGTTACCACAAGGCTATCCGGCGGCCGGATAAATCTTACGATAAACGTGTCGGCCCCCATAAGTTCATGGTTATCACGCGCGCCGACAACGCACTGCTCCTGCGTGTTGCCCGCATAGGTCAGAGGATGGCTCCCCATTGCGGTGCTGTCAGTCCAGGCAGTGCCACTGGAGAAATTCCAGAGGTATTTGACAATGGTCCCGTTGGAATCAGATGCCTGGCAGGTAATAATCAGGGTGTCCGTGCTCGAAATCGTGGTATCGTGAAGGGGAGTGAGAATCGGTCCGCCCCTTTTCACCGTTATGAGAGCGGTATCGGGCAGCGAGGCAAGAGAATCGTTGTTGACAGCCGTGACGGTCAGATAATGGGTCCCGGAAGACCCGGCGTCCCAGTTCACGGTAAGGCTGTCGGACAAAACCGCTGCCGGGTGCCCGTCCAGCGTCCAGCAATAGCGGACAATCGTGCCGTTCGAATCGTATCCCGTTGCCTGCAATTTGAGATTGGTGTAGGAATAAATGGCGGTATCGTGCGGGGCAAGGGATACTACCGGACGCCGGAGCAGCACATGAATCGTAACGGTATCGGTATCGGAAACGAAGCCATTATTATCCATTACCGCCAAGCGAACGGTGTGATGCGCATCCGCCTTATCATTAAAGAGCCATCGCACAGAATCGGTTTGGGTCATGAAGGGGAAAGAGTCGATCATCCACTGGAAGGTTTCGATGGTTCCGCAGGAATCGACGGCAACGGCTATAAAAAGTTCGGTATCATTTACCGCGATCGAGGGTGAATCGTGCAGCGTAACCCTGGGCCGCTGCCAGAGGACACGGACATGCAGGGAATCCGGGGCCGAGGTCGTACCTCCCCGGCCGATCGCCTTGACCACGATGCAGCGCTTCCCGGTATCTGTAACGGTAAATACTTCACAAAGAATACTGTCGGCTGAGGTATCGGGAACGGGACGATCATCGACAAACCATATATACCTGATCGGGCCGGCATTCGCGCCTTGCAATGATACCCGAATCCGCAAGGTGTCATTAAGCCACACCGTCGAATCCGCAGCGACGCTGATGAGGAGGGTCTTCCGCGCCGGCGATACGGTATCGCTGCACCGAAACAACAATATAACGCCCGATAGAACGGCCGTTAGTGCTACGGCAATCGCCAGTCGCGGCCTCATCCCTTTTTCCCCAATGCAGCACCACGAAGAACCATAGCGCGCCCCTTTCAATGAACCCAGAGGCGGATAAGACTGTCGAGCTTCGCGGCTATGCGCATCCCGCCTTTATAATTCAAATGGCTGCAATCCAATGCTTCGCTGTCCAAAAAGTCATGATGCCCGTAATTATTGGCATCCCAGAAATGCACATGGCTGTTCTGTTGAGTCAATGAATCGATCCAGGCGACAAGGTTATTGTAGGTTGCTACACTCGGACCATACCGGCCGATAAAAAGGGTATCATTGTACGTGACCGAATCGTACCCTGGATTTTCCGTCATATAGACGAGAATGAGGTGTATGTTGTGGGCGGCCGCAGAGTCGCCGAGTGCCGCAATATAACCAAGACTGGTCTGGACCGCTGGATCGGTGACATTATAATCTCCGGCGAAATCGAATAGCGGCACGCCCCAACCACCTCCCACGGGGGGACTCAATAAAAACCCCGAGGAATCGAGGCCCGTCCAGCTGACCGATGGCGTGAAAGCGCTGGCCTTTGCCATGACTTGCGAAGGCAACCCGCTTCGATAGAAATTATGCTGCGAATCACTTTGCCATCCCAAGCTTTGCTCAACTCCGTCAAGTTGCGGAAATGTCGTCAATCCGTTCACGTTCAAAAATCCAGGGAAAAGGTCGAACAAGAGAACCTTGAGCCCGGGCCCGGCAAAGGGAAGAAGATACTCCTGCGATAAAACCGCATCGGTTATCGGGGTAGAGGCTACGCTCGCAACATTGAGCGTCCGCTCCGCCATTGCGGAGGGAGTGAAACCGTAATAGATCGGCGAACTGCCGATGGCAATGACGCTCGGCGCCTGCCGAAAATGCCAGAAAAGACGCAACTTCTGGGCGAAGATGTTGCCGCCAGCATTGCACGCCGGCAAATCGTATGCGCCAAACCATGGGAAGGAATCCTGAACTTCGGATACCTGCGTCGGGTCGATCCAGAGTGCGGGGCAGGACAGGTTCTGTCCTGTTGCCACTTGCAAATAAGCCGAATCGGTGTTCCTGATCAAATACACCGCCTCAGTGCTGCCAGAGGCGGGATATGTTATAGCAATTGTGAACAAAGAGTTATTCGACCATCGGGGGTACTCCCACGTTTCAAAGCCAGACGGCTTCTCGAACCATTTTTCCACCTGTTGCGGAGTCAGCAGGAGCAGATTGCAGACCCAGAGAATCTGGTGCAATCCGTACGATTTTCCGACCAGGGTGTTGACCGTCGGGTCCCCGAAATCGAGGAACAACGCCTCGCCGGGTTCCGCAATTGACGGCGACATTTGCAGATTGCAGAGTTGCGGCCGCGCC
The DNA here is from genome assembly GCA_049521335.1 of Chitinispirillaceae bacterium. GTDB lineage: Bacteria > Fibrobacterota > Chitinivibrionia > Chitinivibrionales > Chitinispirillaceae > BOG-1184. The sequence goes on along the minus strand of JBEKOX010000022.1, from coordinate 22,555 downwards.
GAATCGGAGTAGCCGTTATACGGGTAGCAGAAATAGAAAATATTAGTGTCGTATAGGGTATTATACTGTTGCATTTGCAGGTCCACGGCACGCCCGATTTTATAGCCGGTCCCCAGAAACCGGCCATCGCTCGACAGCCCGCCGTGGTACGACCCGAGCGGCGTCATCAAGGTAGGCACGGCGCCGAAGCTACCTCCCTGGAACTGCCGGGAATAGGTCTTTTCGGTATACCATTCCGACTGACTGTTATCCGCTGCGCCGCTTGAATAGATCACGATCGTGTCGACCGACGACGGCGATGCCCAGAAATGCGGAAGGTAGGCGCCCGCGATCCTCACCGGGCTTGATCCCAGTGAATCGAGACGGCGCACCGTCGTGGTGCAAGGAGACGAAGATCCTTCACCGTTCGAACTATAGGCGATAAAATTTCCGTCCGGGGTTATTGATGTTCCAAAAACCGAACTGTCGCGCCCGCATTGCTGAAAATGCAGATCAGGCTGCGAAAGATCGAGATACACGAGGCGGCTGTGACCTACCGCTCCGATCACGAAGGCGATCTTTATCCGGCTGGCGCCAATGAATTCGATTAAATTGGTCTCGTCGCAGGATAACGTAATCGGGAACGTATCTGCCGGTACTATTTTCGGCAGCGACGCTCCCGGCCTGAAGGCGCCGAGAGCAACCCGGAAGCCGATGTCCTCCCCCACATCATCAGGATTGGTCCAATAGGGTCCCTTCCGACAACTCGATCGGAGATATGCAGCGGGGAGTGCGTACGACCCGCCCCGGAGCGGCCTGTATTCGCCTGACGCTTCATATTCCGCCTGCGAGAGCTGCGAGGGGCCGATTGGGTCCGTCACCGCCGTATCGGAGTAATAGTCGAGCCAGTCGTCTACCCACTGAGAAACATTACCGGACATATCGTAGAGACCATTGCCATTTGGCTTCAATTTCCCCACCTTCTGGAGGTACCCGCCGGCATTAGAAGTGTACCAGGCATATTTTACGGCGGCGGATTCCGCCTGCGCTCCGCTCCCCCAGTAATAGTCGGTGGTCGTGCCGGCCCGGCAGGCATACTCCCATTCGGCCTCGGTGGGCAGACGGTATCCGAACCGGTTATAGTTAATGGTAAGATTTTCAAGCACAACCGGGCAAACAGCGGAGGTGCAAATTGCCGCATACGAATAGACGGTATCGTAGTTTTCCACCTTGCTCCGCCGGTTGCAGTACAGAACTGCCTGGTACCAAGTAACGTGCACAACCGGGAAGCTGTCTCCCACGCTAGCGGTTCCGACGGCGTTGCTGGGGTTCGCGCCCATGAGCGTCACATACTCTTCTTGCGTAACGGGGCAGGGGCTCATGTAAAAGTCATGCGCGAAATGAACCGTATGGACCGGTTGCTCATACGGATACGGCAGGGCCATACTGTCCGACGAACCCATGGCAAAGGAATTGCCGTTCGCGTGAATAGGCACCAAGCCCACGGGCGGCTTCGCGAAATAGGCGACCAGCAAGAGGTTTTGCTCGATAGTGATGGTGAGTGGATTCGCATTGCTGAACGACGGTCCTTGCCATCCAACAAAAAAATACCCCGAATCCGGCGCCACCGTAAGGGTAAGGCGGGTTCCAACCCGCTGGAATGTATCGGCAGGGATGCCTTCAACTCGGCCATTCCCCTCAATCGTAACCTTAAAAGTGGCGAAACCGGGATTGAAATGCGGTCCCCTGAGGCATCCGTCGCCGGCCATGAACAGAAGGGCGAAGAAGAGGCACGGCACGATGAGGATCGCACCGGGAGGGGTTGTAATACGCGCTTTCATCGAAGGAGGCTCTTCACGAGTTCCGCCAGACGTCGCACCAGTGACTTTTTGTCAACAACGCGCGACCGCAGCGGCATCGCTCCCAGATGTTCCTTGAATTCCATGACGCCGGTTAACCCGGCACTCGGGTTGCAATCGAACCAACGATACCCTTCCCCTGCCGCATGCCGAATAGCATGTTCGTAGAGCAGATTGTTCGGTCGATGCATGAAAAACTCCGCTCCCCCCGCCCCGTGCCAGGCAACCGCATGACGGTTCCAGTAAAAGCAAAGTATTCCACATGCCGGAACCCCTTTTACCCTTGCAAGCCAAAGCTTTCGTCCGGATGGCGCGCTTTCGTAAATTGCTTTAAACAGCGAGCGCGAATACCCGTCCCCCTTTGCGAGATTGCGCTTCTTCCATCTGGTTCGCGAAGCTTCATATAATTTAAAATAACTCTCCCACTCCTCAAAATGCACCGCTTCGGCGATCGAAACACCGGCCACCGCAGCCTTTTTCACGGCCTTTCGATGCGCGTAATCGAATCGATTCGCCGCAGCCTCAAACCCTTCCGATAGATCGATTGTCTGCGTAAAATCCTCCCGGGCGCAGCATAGTTTTATGGATTTCAGGATCGGATCATAGGGATTTTCGCGCCATACGAGGTCCGGCAGTCTCTGCAAACATCCTGCGAGAAGCCTAGCATGCTCAACAGTCAATGTATCGGCCGACAGCCACCCCCCGAACGTATGAGCCGGCATCGACCAATTGATTTGTACGATGCCTCCGCGATAGCGCCTGGAAGCCATTGGCAGTATGGCAGAGGCGCCGTCGTTGAAGACGATAGTTTCCGGCGCCGGTACCATCAATCCGCCGTTTGCCTGCCCAAAGAGATCGACCCAGCTGGGCGTATGAAAAAAAGTAGCGTAATCACACCTCCGGCATGCGTTTTCCCATTCGTCACGTTCTGCCGGGCGGCGTACAACGATCCGCAGGGAGACAACGGCATTCATGCGGAGCCCTTGGAAGATTGAAGAGGCTCAGCTATGGGGGCCGCGGAACTCTGCCTGCCAACAAGAAGGTCAAGAAGCGAGGAGCCATCCCACCTCCTGATGCTGCGCAGGACTTCAAAACCCCGTTGACCCATGACAGCAAGGTTCATCGTCGAATATGCGGCTATACCAACCGTGATCAGGATGATAAGCTGGACAATAGGCAGCAGGCGTGCGCCACGAAGCCCCCATGAGGTGCCGTAAACAATCGCGGCCATAGCCAGGCTGAGGAGCGTCGGCATCATGAAGCTTCCGAGGTACTCCCGCAGCCGGAGACCAATCGTTGACCGGTAGTAATTCGGGAAACTGATTAAGAGAAAAATAAGGGAGAGCAGTGAATAAGACGCTGCAACCGCACCAACCCCCCGATGCACTACCAGCAGGAATACCGTACCATTCCCGGCAGCGATGATGCAGTTCCAGACAAACCCGACCTGCACCCGCCCCTTGGCGATGATGATCGAACCTGAAAGATTACCGATAATTTTACAAAGTCCCATCAGGGTCAAAAGGCAGATGAGCGGCACGACGCGGTCCCACCCCGGTCCGTACACGATCGGTATAAAAATCCCTCCGGTCGCGCAAAGGCCCAGAAGAAGGGGAAAGGTGCTCAAACTGAGGAGACGCAACGTAGCGAGAATGCCCTCCCGGAGGGCGCTGTCATCATACTGGCTTTTTGCAAACCGTGGAAGCGCAAGAGAACCGAATATCGGGTTGACCAGGCGAAGAGGCGCCACGACCAGTTCATATGCGATTTTATAGTATCCCAAGTCTCTCATGCCGAGAAATCTGCCGATGGTCAAGTAATCGACATTTACGGCCAAATAAGCGACAAGCCGCTCCCCCATCTGAAAAGCGCCGAAACGAAGGATCCCTCTCACTGCGGCAAAATCAAACGTACCGACAGGCCGCAGCAATCGAAAACCAGCCATGAGCTGCGCTATCGATTTGACGCCAGTATAGCCTATTTGGCCCGCAATGTAGGAAAAAACTCCATGGCCGGTCAAGACAAGCAGCACCACGGTCGCGGTCCCGCAGCATCGAGCACCGATCTCAATAACCGCGATGCGCCGGAAGCGCAGCTCCTTCTGAAACTGAAACTGATAGAGACCGCCTATCGGAAAGATGAGGAAACTGAAACCGATCCACCCGATAAATGGCGACAATGGGGAATGTGGTTGAAAATGCACAAGCAGAAAATGACCCGCAAGCCCCAGTCCGAACAGAACTATGCCGAAAAGGACCAGAAGCCAGTAGATCGAGGAAAATGCTCTGTGGGAGAGAGTCTGAAAATGGATGAGCGCGGTACCGGTTCCCAGATCGGCAACCGACCGTATTACACCGAAAATTACTGCAATAAGGGCAATAAGCCCGAGATCAGAGGGCAGGAGCGTTCGTGCCAGCACAAGGATTTCAAGAAATTGCGTCCCGGCAATGATGAGATTGGTCGTAGAGACGTTTGCCGCATCGGCGATGATGCGGCGTTTCATTTTCATGCTCCAACTTCGATCCTTGGCATGCGTAGGAGCCCCTCCGACCGTCAGGGCATGATAATGAATCTACCTCTGCTACTGTTACCGGCTGCCTGAATGGTATAAAAATAGATCCCTGTGACAATACTTGCGGGCGGCGTCCAGGCACATTCGGTACCCGAAGTGCTCTGGCCCACGACCGGTGCGACGGCGACGAGCGTACCCGACAGGGTGTAAATGCAAACCTTGCTTGCTGAGGATAGATTTTCAAAGACTATAGTCTGATGGCGGTGTTTCGAAAAAGGGTTCGGATACACGAAGGGAGCGGCGTTATTTTGCGGGACCATGCTGTATCCGATCGAATAGCGGGAGACACCCTTATCCGTGCCGACCCAGAGGTAGCCATTTTTCCGGTCAATGGCCAAGCTCTGGATATCATTGGAAATCAGTCCCTGCGCGGTACCAATCGTGGTTCGGGCGCCGCTTGTAAGATCATACTGGATAAGGCCGCTATCCGTTGTCCCCAGCCACAGGTAACGGTTATCCTGGAGCGCAAGCGCCTGTATATGAGTCAATGTCGTATCGATCAAGGAATCGGACCCATTATAGGATGCGTTATTCGGTAACAGGCACCGTAGCCCTTGCCGCAATTGGCTATCCGTAGCGGAATAGGTAAAGATACCTGCTGTTGTTGCGAGAAAGGTTAACGAATCCTTGGTCGCCACGGCGTCATTGAAGGTTACGTTTGTGTCCGAATTGAAGCATTTGATGTTAATATTGCTGGTCAACGGGCTTCCGGAATATGAAATGACAAGAAATCTTCCCGATGTGGTATTATAACCTTCCCCAAGGACGATATCATTTGCCGCATCGACGCACATTACGCCGTAATTTCCGCTGTAGTAAGTAGTGTTATAGGGGAAAAGGTAGCGGTAGTGGGCAAGGGCCGGAGTCGTCGCGCTCGCATTAGGTGCATACCGAGGGTCGTAACAGAGAAGGGCGCCGTAACCATTACATAAAGTAGCGAGGCCAGCAGGAGAACCAACATAAGCGTTAAGACACGAAGTACACGATGTAAACCACATGAACCCGGCGGAATCGAGGGAAATCGCATCGCAAACGCCCCAGATACACGACCCCGACGTAAACGCGCCGCCACCGTATGCCAGACAGCTGTTGCAATACTCAAGCCATGAATCCGACGTGCGGTCATACCGCTTCACTTGTCCAACCGGGGTGCCAAACCATATCCGGCCGAACATGTCTTCAGTCGCAGCCTCGATCGCGTCGGGTGGTCCCCCAAAGCCTCCCAAGGAGGGATACCTCGCCGGACTGTAAACCTGCCAGAGGTTATTCCTTAAAACGCTGATCCCCTCCCACCAGGGATTGTATTGAAATACATCCTGTTTGTACGGACACACCCAGGTCAGCCCCTCTTTGTCGACATATACTTTCGTAACATTGGAAAAGGTGGGGCCGACGATCGGGGAATTGACCGTGTCGCTGCCGTCCCAGAAATAGAAGTAGTTGTAGAGTGTCCCGATGAGGCAACGCCGCCTGCCGTTCACCGTATCGGCCATGATGGTGGTGGCATTGCTCGGCAGCGTCATGGCAGCGTTGCCGTCGACCGCAAGCACTCCGTGCGCGGTATCAATCACGGTATTTTCGCTCGGAGCGCAGCTGATTTGGTGGCCATTCAGCATCGCCGTGAGGCTCGGCAGCCCTTGGTAGCCGTTACCGCCGACAATAATCGCAAGCACCGAAAAAGTAAGAGAACTGTCGATTGTCCAGATCGAAGGGTCGAAGAAATTAGCGGTCTGAAGCCCGGAATTGCCGACAAAGAGTTTCGCCAGTCCGCGCACGCATCCCAGAAGGAGGGTATCGCGGTATATAGCCATGGCATATACCTGTGGGCTCGGCATTCCCGGACCGAATCCAGAGGCATTGTTTATGGCATTATGGCTTCCCGTATCGAAAACGCTGCAACCTTTGTTCGATCCGATAATTATGTACCGGCTATATGAGAGAAGGCGGGTAACTTGCCATCCTGCGGTGAAATAGGCGGTATAGGTTTCCTGGTTACCTTGCGTTGATCGTTCATAGAGATACCCCCCATTGGTACCGATCCAGAGCGTATGATTCGAATCTATGCACAAGCTGGTCAGGTTTAAATCGGGAAACTTCGCCGGATCGGTATACAGCGTTCCGCTTTTTGCCAAACAATCGTACCGGTAAAGCCCGCCGCTCGAAGCAACCCACAGCACATTGCCATCAATCGCGAAATCATTAACTTGAAGCACCGATGTATAATTGACAAATTGATTGAATTGAGGAGCAGAAGTTGAGAGAACCGTGCCGGCGAGCGCCAAAAGCAAAAAACCTATGAGCACTGTTTCTCTTTTCAACATGATTCTCTTAAACCGCGATGAAAAAATGATACCCTATGGGTTAAATTATATTGAACACTTCAATAATTATATTAATTTCGCTGCGGAGAGAAAAAATATTGTCCGCGATCCCCGGTCCGCATCGCGGAATACAGAAGCTGTTTCGATGAGATGCATAGTTATGGAGCTGAGGGGGATTGAACCCCTGGCCTCGACATTGCGAACGTCGCGCTCTCCCAGCTGAGCTACAGCCCCATTAGGAAAAATTGTTTTTCAAAATACATCTGGCGAAAATTCGCCGCCCATGATTGCCTGTCACGCCGCTCTATTGCAGTCTTACTCCCCTGCCGGGCGGGGAACGCAACGCCCCGCCGCTCTGGAAAAAGTGCCGGCTCGACATGCTCGGCGTCCCTGTGGAATCGCGCGAAGTGATTGCCGGGGATAGCATCTACCGTATAGGTTTCTTCATCGGGACCGGCAAGGGGCCGCGTTCCTTCAAAGCGGCCAGTACTGCGGGAGAGTTCTTCAAGGGACTCATCATCATGGATGGAAAATTTACCGCCGGGCTCGACTGAGATCCGCCCGGCAAGCTTTTTATGACAACGCACGAAGACATTCTCAAGGGATATTCCCGACTCATGGATTACTGCGATTCTTTCTGGAAGCGAGCGGTCTTGCGTTTCCCGGATCAGTTTGCCTGCGCTGCTGGATGCGGAATCTGCTGCACTCTCTCTTCGGTTAATCATCTCGAAGCCGCGTTCCTTATGAACTATGTTCGTCGGAATCAATTGCGGCTACCAACCCGCGTTTCCGGGAGTACTGCCACGGAAACGGTCGTCTCTTGTCCTTTTTTAGTTGACGACCGGTGCGCTGTTTACCCTGCACGACCGCTCATTTGCCGCACCCATGGGTTACCGCTGAAAAATATGGAGTTCGTACAACGGGCTATGCCGAGCTGCCCGTTCAACTTTCCTACAATGGAAATCACGGAGATCGACGAAGTATTCGCGCTTGACATCGAGCTGATTTCGATGAACCTCGCTCGGCTCAATGCTGCCTGGTGCATGGTTTCAGGGCTGGAGCAATCATCTATGGAGAGAGTTCCGCTTTCCAAACTGGTGACCAAGTAAATATTTGATTTGGCGCTTCGGCTGCATGAAAAGTCGGTCGGTAGTGTCGCCGGTCTCTGCCTTCAATCATGCGGGGCGCGCGTACGCCGCAAGAATGCGATCTATTTCGGCATTCACGGCGTCATTCACGCACCGCCGGTTCTTGTCGGCATCGAACCATGCCAAGGTCCGACGGATTCCTTCACGAAAGGGGATGACAGCCCGGAACCTCGGCGCGAAGGTTTTGATCTTGCTGTTATCGAATATCGCGCTCCAGGTCTTGTCGCCAAGAAGACTCCCCGCGAGCGAAGGCGCCACGCGAGCGATAAAATCTGAGGGAATGTGAACGATGTCGGCTTCCATCCCGAGCGCGTCGGCGATCGTCTCATAAATCTGATTCCAGGTCAGCACTTCGTCCGATGTGATGTGGAAAGCATGACCCACCGCTCGCCCGTTCCCGACAAGTTCAAGAAACCCCCGTCCGAAGTCTTCGGCGTGCGTCACGACCCAGAGGGATGAGCCATCACCATGCACGATAATGGGCAGGCCTCTCTTCAGTCGATCAGCCAGCGTATAGCAACCCCACCCCCCGATGGCAATAGGGAAATTTTGATCATATGTCAATGATGGTCGTACAATAGTAACGGGGAATCCTTCCTCGCGATAGGCCTGCATCAGACGCAATTCGCAGGCGATCTTGTCGCGGGAGTAGTCCCAGTACGGGTTGTAGAGAGGCGTCGATTCCGTGATGACAGGATGGCCGGGTGGCTTCTGATACGCCGAGGCGGAACTGATAAAGATAAACTGCCCGATCCGGCCGCGAAAGAGTTCCAGGTCGCGCTCGATGTCGGCGGAGGTGTAAGCGATCCAGTCCACGACCACATCGAACCGGTTCTCGTGCAGAACCGCCCGCATCTCTTCCGGTCGGTGAATGTCGGCAGTCAGGCGGTGAACGCCTTGGAGTTCAACCGTGCGTAACCCGCGATTAAGCACATAGAGGTCAATGCCTGCGGCTGCCGCTAACCGGCTCACTGCAGTACTGATGAACCCGGTGCCACCAATGAACAGGACTTTCATGACTGGTAACCCCTTTCAGTAAAACTGGGGAAAGAGTTTTTAAATATTTTATTGTATGTCACTCCCCCGTGTTTTTGCATAATCAAGATACATCATCATGATTTGGTTCAAGAAACTCTGTGATTCATTTGTTGGAGGAATAGTGACCCTGTCGGTGTTTGCAGATCCAGGTGCACGGCATCGCTGAGCTGTAAATAATGGCTCACGAAGTGAAAGCGTGCAGGGAAGGCGACAACTTTAGCCGGAGCGCTCAATTCTTTTATTTGTTATAATTATATTCCCTTGCCGCCTCAAAAATATTATCAAGCAACTTCCCGATCATCGGCAGCGGGGTGGAGGAGAATGCCAGCCGGAGGCAGTCGCCCTGGGCAATAACACCTGTTTGGTACTTACGGATGAGGATCCTGCGGATCGCCTCGGCATTGCCCTTCACGATTTTGATGCACATGAAATAGCCGGAGTTGAACGGCAGGGGGGTGAAAAATTCCCGGTACTCCATGTGCCCGGCGATGAGATCGCGCACTTTCTCGTAACGGCTCCTGAGCACCGTGAATTTTTCCGCCTTCTCCCTTTCGTAGGCCTCACTCGTGTACGCGGCAAGGAGAATCGCCTGTCCGAGATTTGAAGCGTTCGAGATGGTGCAGCGGATCGCGCCCGCGAGTTTAGCTTCGAGCGCATTGTAAAGGTCGTTCGAATGCAGCGCCGTGCCGAAGGTAGCGAACCCGACACGGAAGCCCCATACAAAATCCTCCTTGGTCGGGCCGTCGAGCTTGACAGCAAGGATGCGCGGGTGCGCAGAACAGAGCACGCCAAAGATCGATTCGTTCAGGATTCCCGGCTCAAAAACCAAGCCGAAGTACGCGTCGTCAACGATGACGAGGATGGAGTTACCCTCCTCCGCGGCCTCTACGAGCGCCTCACGGATCTTCGCCGCTTCGTCCATGGTAACCGTATATCCGGTCGGATTATTTGGAAAATTAAGGACCACTATGCGCTTGCCGGGCCTTCCTTCAAGGAGCCGCTCACGGAAACCGGCAACATTGAAACCGTTTGCATCGGTAAATGTCGGAAAAAACGCAACCGATGCGCCGCAACCGTTCCTGAAAATTAGCTCATAATTTTCCCAGTGCAGATCGGGCATTATTACGGTATCGCCGCTGTCGATGAAGAGGTAGCCGCAGAGAGAAAGTCCATGGGTAAGCGCACTTGTGACCACGGGCACGCTGATACCCGCCCCGGCAAGAAGCGGGTTTTTGGCTTGAAGCATGGTTTTCCAGATGTTGCGGATTTCAGGCCTGCCCTGGCTCGGCGCATAATTGAAGGCCGCCGTGTCCGGTAGATTGATGAGTGACTTGAGCGAGGCAAGGGCCATGGGCGACCCGGTATCTTCGAGCGCGATACCGATCGTGGCATCGATTTCCGCCCCCTTGGCTTCGGCCGATTGTGAAAGTATGCCTTGGCGGGGGAAAAAAATTCCCTTCCCGCGCGCTGAGAGCAGATCCATGACAAACGGATTTACACCTATTATAATTTCATTTAACTCCCCAGCCTGCGGATCGATCTCCATGCAACCTCCGCCTCACACTCCTCTTGTTGTCGGCACTGCAGCCGGATACCTGTATTGACCCATTGACTTGGTTGAATTGTGCATTTTTCGCGCGATAAAAATACGTCATTGCGGTTTTAAAACAGCAATAAATAGTTGGAAGGTACGTTTTATTCCGTTATTTCGACCGTTAATACGTGGTCTTATTGCCAGCCTTGCTCATCCTCTCCCGAAAATGTATTTTAATAAACTTTTCCAAACTTGGTGTATGCGCGCCTTTCGCGCGAATAGTTGGGCAATTCTATTCTTTCTTCAGCATTTCCGTTCGTCTTTTGAGCCCTCTGGAGGAGACGTTCACGGATTTCGACGAGGTAGTCGATGAAAATCATCCTTTTTCTGCTGGTATTTCCCCTGATCCCAGCGCTGTTCTCCTCTGTTACCGGCAACCAGAAGTTGCGCGGTGGGATCATTCGCCTGAGCTCGGCCGCAATTGCACTCGGGTCGATTTACTGCGCCTGGATATTCATGGGCAAGGACATCACCTTCTTCAGCCTCGAACATGCTTTTATCGAAAAGGGTGTTCTGGCGGGTGAAATTATTCTCTCCCTGTTCTTACTCTACAAATGTAAGGATATCGTTGCAAAAGAATGGTGGATACCATCGCTTATCGTGGTGCAGACCGCCATCATGCTCTTCTGCGATTTCGGCATAAAGCTTCCGAAGGTCGAACATGCCCTCTATATCGATAATTTTTCGGTCATCATGACCCTCATCATCGGCATCATTGGTTCGCTCATCTGCGTCTACTCGGTATCTTATATGAAAGACTACCACCATCATCACACTGGGATGAAGGATCGCCAGCGCAGCTTTTTTTTCATTATGTTCCTCTTTCTTTCAGCCATGTTCGGCGTAGTGTTCGCCAATAATTTAGTGTGGCTCTTCCTCTGCTGGGAGATCACCACCCTCTGCTCGTATCTCATGATCGGCTATCCCAAGACCGAAGAAGCGACGCGGAATGCGTTCCGGGCGCTCGGGCTGAACCTGCTCGGCGGCCTTTCCTTCGTGATCGCAATATTCTACCTCGTGAAAGTGGGTATCGCCGGCCAGAAGACCATCGAGCTCGACCATGTGCTTGCCGGCGCCAAGGTCTTTGCTCTGATCCCGGCGATTCTGATCTCGTTTGCAGGTATCACCAAATCGGCCCAGATGCCGTTTTCATCGTGGCTTCTCGGCGCCATGGTTGCGCCGACTCCGGTGTCCGCTCTACTCCATTCGAGCACCATGGTCAAGGCTGGAGTTTTCATTATCGTTAAATTTGCCCCTGTCCTTGCAGGAACCTTTGGCGGACACATGGTGGCGCTCATCGGGGGAGTGACTTTCCTCATGACCTCGCTCCTCGCCGTCACCCAGAGCAACGCCAAGCGCGTTCTCGCCTACTCGACCATCGCGAACCTGGGCCTCGTGGTCGCCTGCGCCGGCATCGGCACTTACGAAACCATCTGGGCGGCAATTCTGCTCATAATCTTCCATGCGGTTTCAAAGGGGTTGCTCTTCCTTTCGGTGGGAACCATCGAGCACAAGATCGCCTCCCGCGATATCGAAGACATGACCGGTCTCATCGCCCTCTATCCGGGTTTGGGTTTCGTAATGCTGGTCGGCATTCTCGGTATGTTCTTGGCGCCATTTGGCATGCTCATCTCAAAGTGGGCCGCCCTCCAAGCGTTCATTGATGTAAAGCCGCCGATTCTCGCCCTTCTCCTTGCCTTCGGCAGCGCGCCGACGCTTTTCTTCTGGACCAAGTGGATGGGCAAGATCGTGAGTATTCCGCAGGATATCCATAAAGCGCGTAACGGCGTCTCAGGAAACGAGTGGACCGCGCTCGGGCTTCTCGCTGCCCTGACGATGGCCGCCTGCGGCCTGTTTCCGCTCATCGCCTCCACCTTTATCACGCCGTACCTCATCGACAATTTTTCACAGAGAGTCAATCTCGAATCGGGTAATCTCATCATCATGTCAATCATGCTTGCATTCATGATCATCGTTCCCCTCGGCTTCGCGCTGTACCCCAAGAAGTGGCCGCTGACGCCGACCTACCTCAGCGGTGCCAATATTGGCGGCAGCCTTAAATATAGGGGCGCCATGGGCCGGGAGCGTGAGGTGGGAATCCGAAGCTACTATCTTTCGGGGTTCCTGAGCGAAGCAGGTTTGACGAATGTCAGCGTTATCGCCACACTCGTTCTCATTGTTGCCATGTTTGTGACGATTCTCCTTCCGCAGGTATAAGAAGAGGGCAGATGATGGATACAAAAATATTAATGGACCAGATACTCGGGGGTATTGGCTACCTTCTCCTGGCGCCCGTTCTCGGCGGCCTTCTGGCCGGGTTCGACCGCATCGTAACCGCGCGCATGCAGTCGCGAAAGGGCCCGCCGCTCTTCCAGCCGTTCTACGACCTTTTCAAACTCTGCGAAAAACGCGGCTCGGTGGTCAACCAGTTTCAGAACCTGTACATGCTCTGCTTTCTCATCTTCATCATCATTACCGGCCTGATCTTTTTTACCGGCGGCAACCTGCTGCTTACGATTTTCGCCCTGACCGTGGCGAGCGTGTTTCTGATTCTCGGCGCTTTCTCAACCAACTCTCCCTACAGCACGATCGGCGCCGACCGGGAGCTCTTACAGATGATGGCCTACGAACCCATGATGCTTATCGCAGCCATGGGCATGTATCTGGTGACCAGGAGTTTCAACGTCCGCGACATTATCGCCGATCCATTTCCTCTTGTCTATAGTCTGCCGTTCATCTTCATCGGGTTTGTTTTTATCCTGACCATCAAACTGCGGAAGTCACCGTTCGATCTCTCCTCCTCGCACCATGGTCATCAGGAAATTGTCAAGGGGATAACGACTGAGTTCTCGGGACCCGCGCTCGCGCTGTTCGAAATCGCGCACTGGTACGAAAATATCCTGCTCCTTGGATTCGTCTATCTTTTCTTCGCGGCCTTCAACCCGGTGGTCGCGGTATTCTTAACTATTGCGACTTATATTTTTGAAATATTCATCGATAACGCATGTGCGCGACTTACCTGGCGGTTTACGGTCAAATCATCATGGCTCGTTGCGGGCGTGCTCGGAGGAGTGAACCTCCTGGCGGCAGCGTATCTCCTATTGTAGAGGTGAACAATGAGTTTCATTACAAAATCTCCCTGGATTCTGCACTACGACGGATCTAGCTGCAACGGCTGCGACATCGAAATCCTCGCCTGTCTCACGCCACTCTACGATATTGAAAGATTCGGCATCATTAATACCGGGAACCCGAAGCATGCGGATGTATTTCTCATCACGGGCGCCATCAACGAGCAGAATGAACCGGTGGTAAAAAACCTCTACGCCCAGATGCCCGATCCCAAAGTCGTTGTCGCACTCGGCATCTGTGCCACGAGCGGCAACTTTTTCAGAGAGTGTTACAATATCAAGGGCGGCGTGGACAAGGTGCTGCCGGTCGATGTCTATGTGCCAGGTTGCGCCGTGCGGCCCGAGGCGATCATCGATGGCATTGTTCAGGCACTCGGTATTCTCGAAGAGAAACGCGCAGCGCTTAAAAAACTGTCGTCGAAATCGGCGGCGTAAGGAGCACCTATGAGCATGATCGAAACGCAACCCATTACGGTCATCGACCGCAGCGAACTTCCGATAAAAGCAAAGGAACTGTCCGGGGAAGGATACCGGCTGGTCCAGATCTGCGCGACAACCGGCGACGAAACGCTTGAGGTCACCTACAGTTTCGACCGCGAGTATTCGCTCACCAATCTGCGCACGATCCTGCAGAAGAGTGATCCGGTCATACCGAGCATCACGGGATCGTACCTTGCGGCATTTACCTATGAAAATGAGCTGCAGGACCTTTTCGGCATCCGGGTAACCGACCTGGCGATCAATTACAACGGCAACTTCTATCTCACGGCGATCAAAACGCCCTTTTTACAGAAAAAATCATCGGGGGCGGCATAAGACCCATGGGAACACGAACAATTATTCCGTTTGGACCGCAGCACCCGGTGCTGCCCGAGCCCATTCATCTTGACCTTGTGCTCGAAGACGAAAAGGTCGTCGAAGCCCTCCCTTCGGTAGGATTCGTCCATCGCGGCCTGGAGAGACTTGCTGAGGTCAAAGATTTTCACGAACTGGTTTACGTCGCTGAACGTATCTGCGGCATTTGCAGCTTCATCCACAGCCAAGGCTACTGCCAGGGCGTCGAAACGCTGCTCAATGTCGAGGTGCCGCCACGGGCAAAATACCTGCGTACTATCTGGGCCGAACTTTCGAGGATCCACAGCCACCTGCTCTGGCTCGGGCTCTTTGCCGACGCCTTCGGTTTCGAAAGTTTGTTCATGCACTGCTGGCGCGTTCGCGAAAAAATCGTTGACATCATTGAAGCAACGGCGGGAGGCCGCGTGATTTTCGGCTCGTGCAAAGTGGGCGGCGTACGCCGTGATATCCCGAACGTAACACTCCGGGAAACAAAAACTGAACTGGCGCTTATCGAAGCACAGTACAACGAGTTGAAGCAGACTTTCCTGCACGACAATTCTGTCAAACGTCGCACCGTTGGCGTCGGCACGCTTTCCAAAGAGCAGGCGTATGCACTCGGCGCGGTCGGCCCGACTCTCCGCGGTAGCGGCGTGGTCTCGGATATGCGCATGCTCGGCTATGCCGCCTACAAGGATCTGAACTGGGAGCCGGTGGTAGAAAGGGGCGGCGACTGCTACGCGCGCACCATTGTGCGCATACGTGAAGTCAACATGTCCTTCGACATCATCCGTCAGGCAATCGACAAAATCCCGGAAGGCCCGGTGGATGTCAAGGTGACCGGCAACCCGGCCGGCGAGTTCTTTTCGCGACTCGAACAACCGCGCGGTGAAGTGATCTACTACGTCAAGGGTAACAACACAAGATTTCTCGAACGGTTCAGAATCAGGACGCCCACTTTCGCCAACATAGCGCCGATGGTCGTCATGCTCAAGGGGTGCGAACTTCCGGATGTCCCGGTGATTGTCCTCACCATCGACCCCTGCATCAGTTGTACGGAGCGTTAACAATGGGAAACTTCTTAATTTCAAAGATCATCGTGCGCAGCGCGCTCTCACGATTCGCCACACGTCTTTACCCCTTTGAAAAACGTGAGCCGTTTTCCGCCACCCGCGGCCACATCGAGAACGAGATCACCCTCTGCATCATGTGCGGCATCTGCCAGAAGAAATGCCCCACCCATGCGATCACGGTGGCCCGTGCCGAACGTAACTGGGCGATCGAACCCATGAAGTGCATTCAGTGCGGCGAGTGCGTGACGGTTTGCCCGGTCAAGTGCCTTTCCATGGCTAAGACATACTCGGCGGCAAGCCCGACAAAAGAGACCATTCTCCTGCATCAGGAGACACCGCCGCCCAAGACGGGCGCGGTGAAGAAGGAAAATGCATAGCTGATAGATAATTGCGGTGAGACTGGGCACCGCGGTCCTCTCTCCGCACTTCAAATAATCGATGCCAGATATTTCTCAACCTTCGTAAATGTTCACTCCGGCGTGATGAATCTCCATGCCTGATCCACGCGCAAAACAGAAATTCGACCGGAATACGGTCTGTGACCGCTGCTATCGGCCGAAGACCGGATGCTTCTGCGAGAGGGTAACCGCTCTCGATAACCGAACCAAAGTCGTCATTCTCCAACACCCGCAAGAGCAGCTTAAAGTACTCAACTCTGCCCGGCTCGCTCATTTGCTGCTGAAAAACAGCCAGGTCTTAGTGGGCCTCTCGTGGCCAAATTTTAAAAAGGTCGCCGGGCCTCAGGAAAATCCATCGGAGTGGGGGGTGCTTTATCTCAAGCCCGATGCAGGCATTTATGGAAATCGCGCCTCTGCTCCATTAACCGTCTTCAACCGTAACAAACAGCCGCTCGAAGACACTCTCTTGCGCGGGATCATTGCCCTGGACGGCACATGGAAGCAGTCAAAAGCACTCTGGTGGCGAAATGCATGGCTCCTGAAACTCAACCGTATCAGCTTGAACCCCGATCACCCTTCGCTGCGGCCGCAGGTAAAGAGTGAGGAGTTATCGACCATTGAGGCAATCTCGTTTGTTCTGAAACATCTTGGGGAAAGAAAAGGCATAAGCGAGGCGCTCTATAAATCCTACAATGAATTAATCATAGGAGAATTTGAGAGCGCCTGCTTTGACACAAGGACTTCTTAACGGTCGAGGAACTATCGGATAATAATTACCCGCCCGTAATGATCTATCCAGTGCCCCCGAACCCAGACATACCCGAAACGCCACCAGCTCCATCGCCAGTGCCCCGGAACCCATACGGCATCATGATAAGGGCGACCGGGCATGACCACTACCTCCCCGGCCGGGGGACGCATGGGAGCGGTCACGATACAGCTGGTTGACGAAAGCATCACTGCCGCGATCAGAAGCAAAAACAGTTTGCGCATAACAGATCCTTTTGGGAGAACCCCTTTTATAGTGAATTAAACGGATATTACTGATAATTATAAATTATGACGGGTTCTAAGTCGAATCCTATATGGTATGGCAATTAACCCGCCTGGTTTGCCGTTCCAGATTTCTTGGGCAGAGGCGATGTTGAGGTTCAATCGACCTGTACCCCGCCCTTGCGCCGCCCTGAAATACGATATCGCAGGATGAGCGAGTTCCGCTGCCGGTTGTATTTCTTCTGCCGCTCGGCAGGAAGATCCGTGATCTTTGCCGGCACAAATCCGAGCTGCGAAAACCAGTCCGACGTCTGGGTGGTGAGGACGAACAGGGCGCGGAGCTTCTTTATCGCTGCCTGCTCTATGAAGTAGGAGACCAGGCGACGGCCAATACCGAGGTTCGTATAGGTCTCGTCGACCACTATGCCGGCAATTTCGCCCTGCCGATCCGGAAAGACGTGAAGCGCGGCGCAGGCATGGACAGTGCCGTCAACCTCATACACCGCATAATCGGCCAACCGCTCTTCGAGGTCGCTCTCGGTCCGCGGAACAAGCGCTCCTTCGTCAATGGCCGGTTGCATCACCCGCAGCATCTCCGGGATATCGGCGATGACCATGGGCCTGATGTTATCATGGCGATCGGCATAAATCATGGTGCCGAAACCGCGATTCGAGAAAATCTCCTTGAGCAGCATGCCTTCTACCCGACCATCGATCACATGCACCCGCTGGACGCCGCTTTTACAGGCGCGGTAGGCGTGACCTACAAGGTCAAGCTGTTCGTCGTAATGCTTGGTGACGTTCAAGTCTAACAAGACACCTGCCTGGGCGGTTTTAAGCTGAGAAACGACGCCGTCGCTCGTCAGGTAAACGTCTTCGGGTATCTTATAAGCGCCTGCCATGATGCCGAGCCGATCCAGGATAAAGAAAAGCTTTGGGGCATTCATTTCCACGCTCACGGCAAAGGCGATCTCGTTCGATGAGCAGTTGTAAGGCTTGCCCGTGGCGCTCCAACCAATGGTAGGAATGATGGGAATCAGGCCATCGAGGACCACCTTGCGCAGAATATCGACCTGTACCTTTTCCACGAGCCCGGAGCTCTGGAAATCGATACCGTTCCGCACGCCGATACCTTTGGCGCGCACCCAGTTCCCGATCACGCCGTGCGCCCCGTTTTCGGCCAGCATGGTAATGATCTTGTTTGACACGTCGAAAGCGGCCATCTTGATAAGAGGAATAGCCTCGGGCGGCGAGATCCGCACGCCAGCCACGCTCGAACACCGGATATTATAGGTATCAAGGACCTGGTCGATCCGTACCCGTGCACCCGGCACGAGGATGACGTTGATCCCCATCCGGTGCAGCAGCACCACATCCCGGATGAGGAGCGGAAAGAGCGGGTGCTCAATGAGCGTGCTCTCGATCTTGATAACGAACAGGCAGCCCTTGAACTGATTGATATAACCGAACGCCTGCCGGATGATCTCCACCTGCTCCTTTAATATCAGTTTGTCCATTTGTTGCAATCCTTTGAGGCACACGATCCGTATTACGCAACACCGCAACGACCTGGAATAAAATAAATTCCGCGAATTACTAAACGGTTCCGCAGAAATATCATATTGAAAACCGTCCCTGGTGAACTTATCGAACCATGAACGGAATTAATTTGGATATATTCCTCTGCCTGGTCAATGAGCAAATCTCCATCCGGGGAAATGG
This sequence comes from Chitinispirillaceae bacterium, assembly GCA_049521335.1. Taxonomy (GTDB): domain Bacteria; phylum Fibrobacterota; class Chitinivibrionia; order Chitinivibrionales; family Chitinispirillaceae; genus BOG-1184. The sequence goes on along the minus strand of JBEKOX010000022.1, from coordinate 3,893 downwards.
GTTGGTGCGGTTCCGAATTTTCCGATCAGGAAAGGTGATGAAGGGCATGTTTCCCTGCCAGCACGGGGCGGAGCGCATCCCTTACCGAAGCCAGCGAAGTGTATGAATGGATCGAGTAGTACTGGTACCACCCGCAGTTGCGGTCGCAGCCACACATGAGGCGACGCGCTTCGGCCGCCTGAGCGGTTTTAAGCCACTCCGCAAGGCGGACCGTCCGCAGGTCGGGACCTTTTCGATTAAGAATATGGCATGGGTAGTAGAGACGGCCGTCCGGCGCGATGATTACGGTTGCCGACGAACAGCGTCCCATGCGCCAGGCATCGAAATAACCCATGGGCGTATGGATCGTATCGGGGAAACGGATGCGCAGCTCGCGGAGTTTTCGTTCGAGCGCACCCATATCCGGCGCCATATCGTCGGTGCCGTCCATGTGGGCAGCCGGGATTACCACGATATTCGCGCCGAGCGCGTGGCAAGTCGCCACCTTTGCATCGAGTTTTTCCACGGTATCAACCGTCGCCACGGTCTGCACCGACACTTGGAGCGGCAGTTTCACGAGCTGAGGCAGCGCGTCGAACAGTTCGAGGTTGTCGTGCCCCTCATCGATCGAGATATGCAGGAAATCGATAAAACGTGCGTACTCGCTCAGGGGATAATCGAACAGATTCCGCACGCTCGTGGTAAAAAGCAGGTAAAAAGAGCACTCGTGCCGTGCATATTCGAGCAGTTCGCCGATGTCACTGCGCAGGAGCGGCTCCCCGCCTTCGAAACTCGTCATGAGCACCGATGATCGCGACAGATTGCGCAGAATCGCCTTGATATCCTCCGTCGGCAGGTCCGTCGCCGGCGTCTGCTTTACATTGCAGAATTGGCAGCCGAAGTGGCACCGCGAGGTAATCTTGAACGAGGCGTAAAAAGGATTCACCGCCTCCTGTTTCCAGGCGTTCTCGATGAGACCTTTTATCGTCGGGAGATATCCCGTAAGAGGTAAAATTCTCATATGCGTGTAAAAAATAATTGAAATCGAGATGTCACGATATTTAACCAGGGACACGGAAGGCAGTCACTGTCGATGATTTTTGTCGGAACCGAGGAAGAATTTTCTCCCCTTAAATTATCTTTTTTGCCTGATTATAGGGTATTTTAACAACGGTTAATTCTATTTTTTCGTCCCACCAGTCCGGAGTCCAATCCATGTCCTTGTCCGCCGGCATCATCGGCCTTCCCAATGTCGGGAAATCCACCCTCTTCAACGCTCTCTGCTCGGGTAATGCGGCCATGGAGAACTACCCTTTTTGCACGATCGACCCGAACCACGGCATGGCAGCCGTTCCCGATGACCGGCTGAAGCGAATTGCCGGACATATCACGACGGCCAGAATCGTTCCGGCGTTTCTCGAACTTATCGACATCGCAGGCCTTGTCAAAGGTGCATCACAGGGCGCCGGACTTGGCAACCAGTTTCTCGGGCATATCAAGGATGTTGATGCGGTGGTTCACGTGGTGCGCTGCTTCGAAGACGGTGACGTGGTGCATGTGGACGGCTCCGTAGATCCGCTGCGCGATGCGGGCACGATCGAAATCGAGCTTCTACTCAAAGACCTCGACACCGCGACAAGCGGCGTCGAGCGTATCGCAAAGGCCGCTAAATCGGGAGAGAAAGAACTTAAAGCTAGGCTTGAAATTTATGAACTGGTGCGTGACGGCCTCGCGAAGGGAACCCCGGTACGCAAAATGGCGATTGACGAAGATGCGCTCGCGGCAATCGCCGGGATGCACCTCATCACGGCCAAGCCCATGCTCTATGTAGGCAATGTGTCGGAAACCGATCTTTCGCCTGAAGCGAAATTACCTCATGTCAAATCGCTACGGAAATTTACAGCCGACCGCGGCATTCCCTTCGTTCCGATCTGCGCCCGGATTGAAGCGGAATTGGGCGAGCTTGCCGAAGATGAACGAGGCGAATTTCTCGCTTCACTCGGCCTGGCGGAGAGCGGTCTTGCACGGCTCGCCCGTGAGATTTATGCGCTCCTCGGGCTGCAAAGCTTTTTCACCTGGAACGAGAAGGAACTCCATGCTTGGACCCTGACAAAAGGATCGACCGCCCCGCAGGCTGCGGGCGCCATTCACTCCGATTTCGAGAAGGGATTTGTCCGGGCCGATGTTTATTCGGTCGAAGAACTTGAGACCTTCCACACCGAACCGGCGTTGCGAGCCGCGGGAAAGATACGCTCCGAGGGACGCGACTACGTGGTAAAGGACGGAGAAATTCTGTTCTTTAAATTTACCCCTTAAGAGGCCCTTCCGGAAGATCTCGCCGTTTATTGTGCTATTTACATCAAAGAAGGAACCTTGTATGCCCGTTATTTTAAAAACAGCCGGCTTGCTCATCCTTTCCAACACCTTCATGACCTTTGCGTGGTATGCACATCTGCGGAATCTATCCGGCAGAAAGTGGTATATTGCCGCCTTGGCCAGCTGGGGCATTGCCTTTTTCGAATACATGCTGCAAGTCCCGGCCAACCGCATCGGCTATACGCAACTGAACCTCGGGCAACTCAAGATTCTGCAGGAAGTTATTACTCTTTCGGTATTCGTGCCGTTCGCATTCTTTTACATGCAGCAGCCGCTGAAGCTCAACTACCTCTGGGCCGGGATCTGCATGGTGGGAGCGGTTTATTTTGTTTTCAGGGGATAACGGCTTCTACGATCGCTTTTCGACGGCACTGGTGTCCCCTGCCAGGCGCACCACCAATAGAGAGGGGCGATTGACTTCAATCGCCCCTGGAAACCAGAATCATCCCGGCACGGAAAGACATCCCCAACAGGAGGGGTGTACTTTAACCGCCGCTACCGGGTAATGGTTATTGCCAGATCGCGTGATAACCCTTCCGCCCTGAAACGTAGCAGATATCGGCCCGAAGGGAGAACCATTTCATTGAGCGGGAGACGGTAGCTCCCCGCAGTCTGCAGATACCCGAGTGAGAGCACTTTCTTGCCAAGAATATCGAAGATATTTATTTCCACCTGCCCCTGCGCCTTCAGACTATAGGACAGCGCACCATGGGCAAAGTTGACGATACTGGATTGCACTTCGTTGCCGACGGTCGGAAGAACAGCGGTGGTCGTGGTGAACGATTGGATGGCTGACCATGCGCTGGTCCCGTCCGCATTGCCCGCATTGACCCGCCAGTAGTGAACGGGCCCCGAACTGTTGACAACTTCAGCGGACGATGTCGCTCCGCTCTGATTGAGAACGAAGGTTGCGAAGGTTGAGCCAGTCGATACCTGCACCGTATACGTAGTAGCTCCGGTAATCAATCCCCATGAAAGTGTGACGGTTGCGTTCGGCGCAAATGCGGCGCCATTTGCAGGTGAGGTCGGTGTCGGCGCTGCGGGCACCGCCGGCACGGTTGTAAAGCTCCATACGGTCGACCATGCTCCGGTGCCGCCCCCATTCGTCGCAGCAGCCCGCCAATAGTAACTTGTCGCATTAATAAGTCCGGATGCCGCAATGGAGGTGGGTATCAGGGCTTGCCCGATTAATACATTTGATGAAAAATTAGAGACGGTCGATAGTTGGAATTCATACGTCGAAGCCCCGGAAACAGTGCTCCAGCCGAGAGTGAGATTTACCGGCTGATTGGAAGCCCCGTTCGGCGGCGAGGAAAGGGTCGGCGCTCCCGGCACTGCCACAATCGTCGTAAAGCTCCAGGCGCTCGACCAGGTGCTCGTACCGCCCGCATTCGTTGCATTGACACGCCAATAATAGGTTATGCTGTTGGATAGACCGCTCATTGCGGCGGATGCCGCGACAAGGCCGCTCTGATTCGATACCATGGATGCAAAGGTCGCGACCGTTGATACCTGCACATCATAGGAAGCGGCGTTCG
>JBEKOX010000021.1:0-39779 GCA_049521335.1 Chitinispirillaceae bacterium | reverse complement strand
ACCATCTCCCAGCTTACGATAACCACGCAGCCACAATCGCAAAAGGTCGCTCTCGGTTCCACCCTGAAGCTGGCCGTCGTCGCCACCGCCGATTTTACTCCGGTTTACCAATGGTTCTATAATAATACGCCCCTTGTTAATAATAGCGTCGCTTCCGGCGTGAATACCGCGGCGCTTACGCTCACTAATTTTCAGGCCGCGCAAGCAGGAAGCTATACGGTCTCACTCGGCGATAGCGCCGGCGATATCCTCAGCGATTCGGCGATCGTTGTCATGAATGGGACGAGCGCGGTGATTCTCAAGACGCCTGCTCAGCAATCAAGAAGCTTGCTCACGCCGAATAATCAATCCACCGAATATATCGACCTTGCGGGCCATGTGATCAGAGGTAAAAACGCGGCCGGGACGCTCGGGAATAATTTTTACTTGATCCGCGATATGTCCGGCAAATGGGCGCCGTATATTCACACCGGTAACTGATTAATAACCAAGGCGATCTCAAAAACGAGAGTGAATTTGCATTTTCCGCAATTTTGAATTTCTTCAAAAGGTAATTCGCACAATAGTGGTGCAGTTTGATGGCCATTTTAAGGCTTTTTCGGCACATTTATGGCGGGTCTCTCAGTTTCAGGAAAACGTGTTGAGCTAAAGATTCATCCCGGCTTTTTCAGCGACGGCGGCGGAAGCTTGGGCCGGGACTTCAGGAAGCTGGTTATCACCCACTGCCGGTTCATGACCAGGTGAGCAACCGCGAGCAGGATAAACGTGAAGCCGGAATACCGGTGTAGCGCCGAGAGTTCGGAAAACGGGCCGACGGAAAAGGCGAGAAGGAGACCGGTAATCGCCTGAATGACAAAAACAAGCAACAGTGCCGCATTGACAATTCTCAGGGACGTTGCTTTTTTCATAGGCGAGTTTGAACTGAAGGGGCCTTCCCTGACCCGGCACGCGAACGTACCGGTTGTAACGCGGACTGCGCACGGCGCACCGGCTGCCGGCGAAGTTTCATACGAAGATAATTTATACGAAGATCTAAAACCTGACACGCGGCTCCGCAAAATCCGCGGAGCCCATGAAAAAGAAATTGATTATCGGAAAATGGAAATGCTTTTTACATAGGTATTCGCTCCCGCCTGCATCCGTACCGTATAACGGCCTGCCGCCAGATTCCGGGTATTCCAGGGTATGCTGTGGCCGCCCTGACCGAGATTTTGATTGACAAGAGAGGCTATTTGGTGGCCGGAGAGGTTATATATGGCAACGGTTACCCTATCCGAATGAGGGAGGGAAAATGTAATGATCGCGTCGGAACCGCCATGTCCCGGAGAGGATATTCTCAAATTTTCCTGGTTTGACATCGCTTGCCGGGGTTCGGGATTCGTTACTCCCGTTACCCCGATCCCGGAAAGCGGACTGCTCCATACCCCGGCTTCATAGGTTCCGGCGAAGAGAGCGCCGTCGCTCACCGCGAGGGATACGACATTGAAGTCGGTGAGGCCGGAATTGACAGGAGTCCAGCTTGCGCCGTTATCGGTGGAAAGGTAAACGCCGCCGTCATATATCCCGGCAAAAATCGCGCTCCCGCTCACCGCGAGACAGTTGACCGAATAATTCGACGAGAAAGCGACCGCGGTCCAGCTTGCGCCGTTATTGGCGGATAAAAAGAGGCCGCCGTTAGTTCCGGCAACGATAGCGCCGCCGCTCACCGCAAGGGACAAAACATCGGTATTCGTGAGGCCGGAATCAATCGCCTTCCAGCTCGTCCCGTTATTGGTGGATAAAAAGAGGCCGTCATCAGTCCCGGCGAAGATCGCGCTCCCGCTCAACGCAAGAGACTGGACATCGGTATTCGTGAGGCCGATCGGACTCCAGCTTGCGCCGCTATTGGCGGAAAGGTAAACGCCGCCGCCGTCGGTCCCGGCAACGATAGTGTCACCGCTCACCGCAAAACAGTTGAATGAAAAACCGGACGTGAACCCGACTTCGCTCCAGCTCGCGCCGTTATTGGCGGATAAAAAGAGGCCGTCGTCAGTCCCGGCAACGACCGTGCCGCCGCTTACCGCAAGAGACAGAACATCGGCGCTCGTGAGGCCGGAATCAATCGCGGTCCAGCTCGCGCCGCTATTGGCGGAAAGGAAAGCGCCGCCGTCATAAATCCCGGCGACGATCGCGCTCCCGCTCGCCGCAAGAGACTGGGCATCGGTATTGGTGATGCCGGCATTGACTTCGGTCCAGCTCGCGCCGTTATTGGCGGAAACGAAAACACCGCCGCCATACGTCCCGACGAAGATAGTGCCGCCGCTCGCCATGAACGACCAGACATCGTAACAGGTGATGCCGGAATTGACCGCTTTCCAGCTTGCGCCGTTATTGGTGGAAATAAAAACGCCGCCGCCATACGTCCCGGCGACGATTGCGCTCCCGCTTACCGCAAGAGACTGGATATCGGTATTCGTGAGGCCGGAATTGACCGCGGTCCAGCTCGCGCCGTTATTGGTGGAAATAAAAACGCCGCCGGAATACGTCCCGGCAAAGAGAGCGCTATCGCTCACCGCAAGAGACAGGACATCCATATCCGTAAGGCCGGAATTGACCGCGGTCCAGCTCGCGCCGTTATTGGCGGAAACGAAAACACCGTCGTCCTTTGTCCCTGCGAAGACAGTATCGCCACTCACCGCAAGAGACCACACCACATAATTCGTAAGGCCGGAATTGACCGCCTTCCAGCTCGCGCCGTTATTGGTGGAAAGGAAAACACCGCCGCCCTGAGTCCCGGCAAAGAGATTCCCGCCGCTCACCGCAAGAGACTGCACATCACTATTGGTGAGGCCGGAATCGACCGCGGCCCAGCTTGCGCCGTTGTTGGTGGAAAGGAAAACGCCGCCGCCCTGGGTTCCGGCAAAGACGGCGCTCCCGCTCGCCGCGAGACAGTTGACAGAACTATCCGTGAGACCGGAATTGACCGCGGTCCAGTTCGCGCCGTTATCGGTGGAAAGGAAAACACCGTCACCCTCGGTCCCGGCAAAGAGGTTCCCGCCGCTCATTGCAAGGCCAGCGATAAACCCGCCCTCCGGCCCATTGGTCTGCACCCATTCGGCGGATATCGTTTGCGAAAATAAAACCAGTAACCCCAAACCGGCACAAAGCTTTACCGTATAGTTTTTCATGAGCGCCCCCTTTTGTTTGATATGGTTTAAAATACCATGTTCTTTAAAAAAAATTACATTTCGTGTTGTGTTTTTAGAAAACAAACACTTTCAAATCCAGCAGCGCGACACTCCGGGACAGCCATAAAGAGCGCTGACGATTTCCTTTATTGGATTTTTCGCATAACTGGAAATGCGGTCGGCAACGGCAACTTAACCCCTTTTAAATCGCCAACAAAAGTAATGCAAAAAAACCTATCATTAAGAGGATTGTACTGATCTATGGAATTTTTAAGGATTATTTTACTGCAAATTTCATACCAAGCTCTTCTCGCAGCCGCTTCACCTACTTCTACGAAAACATCTTTTTATGCAGTCATGTTTTATAGCCAAAGGAGGCCCGGTGATAATAACAAACCAATCATTTTTCATGCAAATTGGATAAAATTAGAATATATTATAACGATAAGAGCCGCTGGTGAGTATTTACCTTATTTTCAAATTTTTTGTGAAATGCGACCCTGCGGATTTTATTTGAATTGTCGCTGCCCGGCTTTATTCCAGCGGTTAATTGTTTGTAACGTTTTATAAATAATCTTTTCCCCTTAATCTATTCAGCAAGGGTGGTATACGGTGAAAAACGTACAACGTCCATCGGCAGGCGACAATCGGCTTTCCCGTTTATGCGGGTTTCTTGCGACCATTTGTATATTGACAATAACCTATAGCGGCGCCGCGACCTATTATGTCGCCACGACAGGGAATGATGCAAATCCCGGCACCATAACCCAACCCTTTGCCACCCTGCAAAAAGGCGCGGATGTCGCCGTTGCAGGGGATACGGTTTTTATTCGCGGAGGCACCTATGCGCTTAAGGGAGCCGGGGCGAGCTCGACGAGCGGCATATCGATCACGAAAAGCGGGCAATCCGGCACCCAAAGAATTTATTTCTGGGCATACAATAACGAAAAACCGGTCTTCGATTTTTCCGGATTAACATTATCGACCAGTACAGAGGGCGCCGGCATAACGGTTACCGGCAGCTGGCTGTATTTCAAGGGACTTGAAGTGTGTAATGTTCCTGAGCCGGGCGGTCCCTCCAATAGGGGCATCTACACCGACGGCGCTGGCAATAACATTTTTGAACTCATGAACATTCATAATAACGGTGGCCCGGGATTTTTCATTTCCCACGGGACAGGGGGTAATTTAGTGCTCAATTGCGATTCGCACGACAATTACGATCCTAATTCAAGCCAGGGCAACGGACAAAATGCGGATGGCTTTGGTTGTCATTATCAAGTAAGTGGTACGAGTACCATATTCAGGGGTTGCCGTTCATGGTGGAATTCCGACGACGGTTATGACTGCATTAACCAGGGGGTCGCCGTATATTTCGAAAACTGCTGGGCCATGAGAATGGGATATTACAATCAAGGCGCCACAAAAGCTCCTGATGGTAACGGCAACGGCTTCAAAGCCGGCGGATGGGGAATGCCTCCCAGTTGGACTGGCTACACCACCCCGATTATTCATCATGTCGTCGAGAATTGCGTGTCGCTCTTAAACAGCTCCGCGGGATTTTACGAAAATCACCAACCCACGTCCGACACATTTTACAACAATTCCGCGTACAACAACGGCGCCGATTACAATATGCTCGGATATGACCTGACCACCGATGAGGGCGTCGGTATGGGATATTATCGGAACAACGTCGCCTATCTCGGGGAAGCGACGTCCAATGCAACGGGCGACGAATTCAACGCGGCTTACAATTCGTGGGACATCACGGGACTCACCGTAGCCGCCTCTGATTTCGCAAGCCTTGACACCGCCGGAATCATGGGCCCGCGAAACGCCGATGGAAGCGTGCCGAACGTGGAATTCCTGCGCCTGTCCGCGACCAGCAAACTGATTGACGCGGGCACCGATGTCGGACTTCCTTATGTCGGCAAGGCGCCGGACCTTGGAGCGTTTGAATACGGTGCGACCGGCGCAATGCCGTCCAACGCCGTCGCCCGGTCCGAATCGAAAGAGGTATTCATCCATCAGACCGGCGCTACGCTCTTTATCCGGATACCGGATTATCAAACCCGCCAACGCTCTGCCGCTGCTTTCAGCATATTCAATGCGCAGGGCAGGCAGGTGGGAACGTGGAGATTTGCAAGTAATGAACTATCGGTAAGCATGCAAACGTTGCCGCGCGGCATCTACGTGGGACGGATTAACGACGGCACGACGGAACTTGTTCAGAAAGTGCTGCTCCGGTAAAAAAGCGGTTTTGGCGTGTATCTGTAATAAAGCAATTCCCGAAGTTTCTTTATATGAATAATTCCTTCAATTTCGCTTCTTCCTTCCCGTCCTCCACACAATAAAATTGCGCCTTCTCATTCACTTCAAAAAGGCTCATTTGCTGAACTTTGACAATCTTTTCCATGTTGCTAAGATAGGTCATTTTGTCAAGAACCTTCTGCTTGTATATCGTATCCGGATTCCCTATAAGCTGTTCACCCTTGCTCTCGATGATATAAACAAGCTCTAATTTTCCGTTATCAAGCTTTTTCGTCGCCACAAAATCCGGATGGATTTTATATTGCTGCCACCCCTGGATAGAATACCACTGCTTGCTTACCTTGTTCCTGAACCACCACAGGATTTTCGATTGTTTATCAAGAATACCGCCGACCTTCCTTTCAAGTGAATTCATTGATGCAAGATCGACTTCATCAAAAAGATAAAATTTCCAGGTGCACGGTTCACGGGTTACGGTAATTGAATCGGTATCAGGGATTTTATAGCCAAGTTCAGGGTTATCCGATACGGCCAAAACAAGCTTGTTTTTCTCAATAAGGTCATAAAAAATCTTTTCTTCCTGATCCTTATTTTCTTCCCTCAAAAGGCTGAAAAGTTGCGAAGCGATAAAGCTGAAATGATGCTTTAAATTATCGCTCCCAATTTTTGTTTGCAATAATTCAATATGCCGGATAGCGCATTGCCGGGCAAGGAAGGCATTTTCAATAACTTCGCTATATCGCCGGGTTAAATAGTCCGTGCTTATTGCGCTATCTTCCGAATATCCGGCCTCCTCCTTGATCGACTTCGCATGGCTTGTTTCATCGAGCGTAATGATAAAGCCCGTTCTTTCACGGTTTTCAACGCTCAGAGAATCCGCAATTTTTTTGATTTGCTCGCCGGAGGGATTAAAAGCGGAAAAATTAACCTTTGATTTAATATCCAGTTCAAAGGAAAAACGGCGTTTCGTATCGCCATTATCCGCCATAAGCCAGACAGGTAGATACAACGCGCCTTGCAGATCATTCCTGAGAAAGTCTTTTCTTATTTTGGCGGTTTTAGAGGGATTAACCCTTTCATTTCCTTCCATTTTGACCTTATTAACCAGGTCTTCAAGTCCTTCATTCCGGAAACCAACCTCAACGAGGCCGAGCATTTCCTGAGTGCCGCCTTTGCAGTAATAGACGTAGCTTTCATCAAGCTCTTTTATGCCGGTTTTCCGCGCGTTAGGTTGTCTTAGAATACGTCCGACAAGCTGGGTAATGCTGGTATCCGAATTCACATTCGGAATGATACCGAGAATATAGGCAAAAGAGCAATCCCACCCTTCCCGAAGCGCATATTTGGTAATAATGAACCGAACAGGGCAATCAGTCGAAAAAAGATTCACGTCTTCAATATCATTCTGGGAACTTGTTTTTATCGCTATATCATCCGGGTTTATGTTCAGACTTGCAAGGTACTCCTTGACATCATCGCTATGCACCGTGCCTTTCCCCCGCTGGTCTTTGCCCGTTGCTTCGACCTGCAATAAAGCCATAGGCCGGATGAATATTCCCGATGTCCGATGAAATTCAATGGCCTTCTTTTCAAGTTTATCGCGGTGCGCCTTGATTTCCTTTATCATCGATTTCCAGTCATTTTCGTGACGGCTGGAAGGCGGCAAAATATGCATGTCCAGCTTTACCATGTCTTCCGCTTTAAGCTCAAGGCCGGTAATGGTAACAAGGACATTCATTTCAGCCTTTGGCGTTGCCGAAAGTCCAAGAACCATTTCCGGATTCAGGTTATCGATAGTATTCCGCGCCATTTCGGAAAAAACCTTGTGTATTTCGTCTATAATGATGAAAGGCCGGGAAACTCGCATGGCATTTCCAAGGCTTGTTTTAATGAGCGGCAATATTGAATTGAGCGGTGCGATAAAGTCGAGATTTGGAAATTGCTTCAGTAGTTCCGCGTGAAGATCATTGCGATTATCGGCGGGAAAAAAGCTTTCATACCCGCCTGAGTCCTGGAAAACTTTCAAGGCTTCCTTGCCGTTGGTCCTGCTTATGGATTGAATCATTACAAATAGAATGACAAGGTTTTCATCGATATCCTGAGTAGTCAGCCTTTGGCCTTTTTCGAGAATTACGGTTTTCCCGCCGCTGCATTGGTCCAGGAGTTGCCGTAAATAATTACTCTTATCCCTCAGCTTTTGAACCGTCTGCGTATAGATCGTTTCTGTAGGAACTATCCAGACAACAAGGCCGGTGCGTTTTTGCGCGAAAAGGTTTTGATATTCCCGTATCGCCTCCACCGCCAATAACGTCTTTCCCCCGCCGGTAGGAACTTTTAAAACGATACGGGGATAATATCCACCAAGGCCGGTAGTGCATTTATCCTTATACGGTTTTGCGGCGGTTTTAAAGGTGGCTTCAACCCAATTAAGGGTAGGCCGCATGTTTTCGGGCAATACTTTTCGAGCGGCGTCGAAACTGGTTTTCGTCTCGCGGGCAGTCTGATAGAACTGCTTAAGAGTGTTGACGACTTTTATCTGATAATTTTTAAGATACATATTATGGTTTCATTTGCATGAAATATTATTTAATATGTGCTAGAATATTTGGGATCTAAAAAGTCTTGCACAATTAAATATGTTTCAGTTTTTAATTCCTTGAACCTTGTTTCTTCTAAATCATCGGGTATCTTGAAGATAGATTCAACATTTATAGGGTATCTTCTACTGCCTTCATTATTATCTATTTTAATACTATTTATTCTTCCTAATCTGCCATTTTCTTCATCTGGGACAGATACGGATCGAAAATAATCGAATTGAACTTCGACATCCACCTTAACACTTTTTTCTTCCATGATCGCAGGAAATCGATGTAAACCAGATTGTATATTATAATCTGTCAGTGATGATCTAAAAGGGACGAATAATTCTTCAAGTAAATCCAAAGGCAAATACCTAACCTCAGTAGGCCTAGCTAAATGTGGTGGTGGATATTCTTGAATAAGGATACCCTTAAGTTTTTTTTCAGGAAGCATGATAACAGGTCCACCACTCATACCCTTGAAAGTTTCTGGCAATACTGTTGATTCATTATGAACATCACATTGAATTGCATTTTCAATAACGCCTTTTACAAAAGTCCAATAAAATAGCACCTTTTGTTTTTCAATTATTCTTCTATCTTTGTCTATTCCTTCTTTCCATTTACCAACATTTCCAGCTGCAATTATGCGTTTATCTAAAGGGTTATCACTTGAAGCCCAATTCCAATCAGAAAGAGCGATATAATTTTTATATACAAATTTTTCAGGCAAATAAATCAAAGCAGCATCAAGTCTATTATGAATGCGTATTGAATAAGCCTCAATAGTTTTTGTTTTATTCTCAGTTGTTCCAACTGTTATTTCACCAGTAAGTAATGCATGAATTAAAACATGCCTAGCAGTAAGAAGAACAATTTTTCCTCTTTGGATTTCAATAAATACTCCCGATCCGCCTTTTCCATCGCTTCCTAAAACAAACCCAACAATTGATTTAATCCAATTATTAATGTCCTCTTCTTCCTGAGAATTTTTTAATCCGTATAATGTTAAAATATCCTGAGATAACATAATTTCTTCTCCCTCTTATTGTCCATTCTTTTTAAAAAGATTATACGGTATTCCAACGTATTCTATATCCTTTTCCTTCAAATAATCTTCTTCAAGAAAACAGGCGGGAGCATAAACGATACATTTCTTTCCCTTCTGCTCTTTAACGATCTTTTCCGCAATTGGCAAATTCAGAGCAAGACGGGTAAGGGTATCATAATCCTGTTCGTAGATAAGGTATATAGCTTCTTTCTTGAATATTCCGATGAAATAAGATTTTTCATCGATCTGCTTTTCGTCCTTCAGATATTCACCCGTACAGAGATAATAAACGTATTTCGCGAACTGCTTAAAAGTTGGAAGATTACCCGATAGCATGCTTTCGGGATCAATAGGAATGCCGACTTTTAAATACTTGAATCCAGATTTATAGCCATATTTTTCAATAGCTCTTTTTACACGTTCGCGGGTGATATCCTTGCAGATATTCATCTTCGGGTCGGCTTCGGTTGCTTCGGTCATTTGAACAAGAATGCATTTCCGGTTGCCGCCGTCTTCTTTGTTTAAATCCATGACGGCGTGCATGGTAGTGCCGGAACCCGAAAATGAGTCAAGTATTAGATCATTACCATTACAGACAAACCGTAATATGTGTTTTAATAAATTTACAGATTTTGGATTATTGAAAACCATTTTACCATCAAAAAAGGTCTTTAGTTGTGCTGTTGTTGCACGATTATCTTCATAGTAATAGCTTTTTAATTTTTCAGTTGCAGTATCTATTCTTTTCTTAATTTTGGGGATAGAATGCTCATCCTCACCCCAAAGGACATCTCCTTTTTTATCAGCGTCCCAAAATGTTTCTTCCTTAAATCGGTAGCCGTAATCAGGTTTATCACATGGTTTTTTCGTTTTTGGATGAATAATATCATATGTATAGCCGCCCGGCCTTGTATTTGAAGAGTTTCCGGGATAATAAACCCCTTTTTCGTCTACATATGAATAATGGGAAACACCAGACAAATCCAATCCATTCTTGGATTGATCTTTAATCCATTGACGGAGGTCTGTCTGGATTTTTTCAATGTTATTTTTAAATACGTTTTTTAGTTCTTCATATTTTGCTTGAATATGTTTTCCTTTTTCAGTTGGCATTTCCCATGAATTTTGGTTCTTGATGTCTTTTGCGTAACAAAGAATATATTCATGTTCAATAGCAATTTGTCGAGGATTATTATCTGTTGCAGTATGCCAAATTAAATTTCCGACGTAATTATCTTCTCCAAAAATCTCATCCAAAACGCTTTTTGCACTAAATAATTCATTATCATCTAAATTAATAAATATTACGCCAAAGTCAGAAAGCAGTTCTCTAAGAAGCTTTATTCGCGGAGTGATCATACATAACCATTTATCATGCCGCGTAAGGTCGTCTTTGCTTATAATCTTATTGAACCATTCTTTTAGCAAGGGACTATTTAATTTATCATTATAAACCCAATCTTCTTTCCCAGTATTGTAAGGGGGATCAATACAAACAACTTTTACTTTTCCCGCATATTGCGGCAATAGCGCTTTAAGCGCAAGTAAATTATCACCCTCAATAATAAAATTCCCTTCGCCTTTATCCGCTTGAAAATCCAGCTTCGGCGCTTCATCAAGCGTATGGAATGGAATCGACATATGATGATTCCAGATTATGTTTTTACCTTTGAATTGCAGAGTTGGCATATCTTTCCCTATCTATGTTTTTTCAGCAAACAACCAATCAGACGCAGCAGAAAAGGCATTTTTAGGGGTGCCCATTACATATGATGCCCTTTCTGCCTCGTTTTTCTATTTCTTTTTCAATAGCTCTCTTAAACTTTTTCCTCCGTTTTCTTCGCGGATCGTTTGAAGTTTGGTATCTGAACGATACCCTTTAGCAAAGTCTTTGCCATATTCTTGACGCAAGGTTCCGATAAGAGTATCACCACGTTTCTCGCGAATCTGACCGTCCCGGTCACGCTCGCGGCCATCAAGCCCCTTAGGAAAATGCTTCTGCGGCATAAACATACCTCCATAGGTTGTGAATTTATTGCCAAGAACAATTACTTCGGACGAGTGCTATTTCCCCGCCCGTCTCCAGATGGATTTCCTGTCTTGCCCGGCCAGTTGCCACCCCTGCCGCCTTCTTTTCCACCACCACCTTTTCTACCGCCGCCGCCTTTGCCCATTACCCTCACCTTCTTTCAATGGAATAAATCATGTCCCAAAAGTTTTCAAAAATGGTTTATTGAAGATTAAAATAATCATTTTCCGCTATATATAGTATAAAATTCCTTAAGAAGCGCTAATTATTGTACTTCTCCCCCACTCTTCCGGATTGATTTAGTCTATCCGGGGTCCATAAGGGGCAGAATTCGGCTTGGCAGGTGTCATGCGAAAGAATATAAATTCAGTCAGGAAGGGTGCGAAATGATTAAGTGATCCGTAGTTGCCTTTTCTGATTCCGCGCGACCGTTCAGTCGGTCTGGAGGCGAATGAAATACCGGAACTTGCTTCATCCCTGAATCGAAAATCATTATATCCATCAAATCGTAATCTTTGAATCAGGCTGGAGGGCCGATCGATGCCAAGAATTTCCAAAGCTGAATTGATAGAATTGCAGAAATCCGTTAGAACCGATGTGGCTATCGGTCGAAAACTCGGATGCACGCGCCAGAATGTTCAACTCCTGCGGAAGAGCTACGGGATACGGCCAATACCTGGAGCGAGAACTGTTATTATGCCTCCACGGTTCACTAAAGATGAACTTATTCAGCTTCAAAAAAAATATGAATATGACCGAGTCTTGGGTAAGAAGGTTGGACTCTCCGAGGGAGGTGTGCGTCGATGGAGAATAAAATATGGAATTCCACCCCTTGATCACGATAATACCAAAAGAAATAAGGAAATTGTTTCCCTGTATAAAAAGGGAATGACCGGGATTGCAATTGCCAAAAAATTCGGATTATCCTTTGTTTGGGTCTATACTATTATTGGTGATGCAGGAGCCGGCAAGAGGAAGGCTGCTGCTGAAAAATTACCTGCGAGGAAAGGAAGAAATTCGGTTTAATTCCCTCTCGACGGCAAAGAACGGTTATGCTCTCTTCACCCTTGTGGCCTTCCAACATAATCCGTATTTTGTCTTCTGCAGAAAATCTTCGGCGGGTATGACGGCGGATTTTTCTGACTACTTTCTCGGAACTCGATTCAGCTCAGGGTCCCATTTTAAAACCTCCCGGTGAAGTGGTTTAATATACCCAAAACCATCTCTTATTTTACACTTCAACCAGTCCCACTTCGGCTGACGGCACACAATATGGTACATTGTATACGGTATACGAAGAATGGAGGTTTTGCATGAGAAAATTAAAGTGGGGGCTCCTCAGCACTGCGCGCATCAATCGCTCTGTGATTCCGTCTATACGTCTTTCAAAGCGTTCAGAGTTGGTAGGAGTTGCCAGTAGAAACCTGGGCACTGCAGAAGCGTATGCGAAAAATTGGGATATTCCCATTGCATTCGGCTCATACGAGGCGTTGGTTGGTGATCCAGGCATCAACGTAGTATATATCAGTTTGCCAAATCACTTGCATGCTGAATGGGCTATCAAATGCGCTATTGCCGGCAAACATGTTCTTTGCGAAAAACCTCTTGCGCTGTCGGCAATAGATGTTGATCGAATCATCGAGGCATCGCGGAAACGACACGTTGTGGTCACTGAAGCTTTTATGTATAGACACCACCCCCAAACGCAGATAGTTATGGACTTATTGAATCGGCAAGCGATTGGCAATATGTTAATTGTAAAGGGCACGTTTACCTTTAGCCTTACTCACCCGAATGATGTGCGGTTGAATCCTGAAATGGGCGGCGGATCCATCTGGGATGTTGGATGCTATCCTATCAGTTATACACGTCTCGTTGTTGCCGCTGAACCGGTAGAGGTTTTTGGCTGGCAGGCACTGGGCTCAACCGGCGTCGATGAAGCGTTTATGGGGCAGTTACGTTTTGCAAATGGTCTGCTTGCGCAGGTTGAATCGGGTTTCCGTTCTCCGTACCGAACGAGGATGGAATTTGTCGGCACTACCGGTTCCATCGAAGTCAACAAGCCATTTAAACCTGAACTCGACAGCCGGATCGAGATTCAGTATGGGGATGGAGCGGAGTCGATCAAAATTCCGAATAAGGATTTGTACCAAGGCGAAATCGAAGACATGGAGAATGCCGTTCTGGATGGAAAGCTACAGCTTATTTCACTCGAAACCAGCCGCGGGAATGCAGTGGTAATCAATGCATTGATAGAATCCGCTAAAACCGGCAGGCCGGTGATGCTCAATTAGGATCGCAAGCTTTCGAGGATTCAACTCTTCATTTCGTAGTCCCCTTTAAGATAGTTTAATCATCTCCCCGGCCCTGTTCCTTCCTTCCCCGCTAAATCAGCGCCTTAAAGCCTGCATTCCGGCCCGGTCCTTCTGGTCGGTCCTATGCTTTATCCGGCATCTCAACGCCCCATCGAGCGTCAGGGTTGCCCCTTTCAGCCCTCTCAGGCTCCCTCCCCTAAGGGGTATCTGAACCATTCTTTTTACCGCATACTTTATACTCCCTTTACCCCACGTATCGTCGTCTTAAATTATTCCGCGATTGCCATTAAATAGTTAAGGTTTACATGCCAGAAGTGTCTGGTCAAGTGTCCGGTTTGGGGTCCATTTTGACCGGACTAGTCCGGTTTTTTAGGGTATTTTGGGGTAAAATAGGGGAGGCAAAAACTTTGTAAGTATAAAAAAACAAAACCCGCAACTCCTTTTAGAATCAAGGTCTTGCGGGTTTCCAAGTATGGTGGAGCTGGACGGGTTTGAACCGACGACCCTCAGACTGCCAGCCTGATGCTCTCCCAACTGAGCTACAGCCCCATATGTTGAACGGCATTAAATAATACTTCATGGATCGCCGGCAGGTCAACGCGGGAGCGGCCGCGTTACGCAGTGCGTCCCTCGTCAATCGACGATTTGATCTTCGGGAAGGATAAACGGGCGGGGGTTAACGGGCTGTCCCTGCTGATGCACCTCATAGTGCAGGTGCGGTCCGGTACTTTTGCCGCTGTTGCCCATGTAGGCGATGATGTCGCCTCTCTTGACATGCTGCCCGACATGCACGGCATATGCGCTCAGGTGGGCATATACCGTCTCCATGCCGCATTCAACATGCCCGAGCACGACGGTCATGCCATAATTCTGAAGAATCCCGACCTCTTTCACAATGCCGTCGGCAGGGGCAAAGATCGGTGAACCCATTTCACTGGCGATGTCGAGACCCTGGTGCAGGGAGCGCTCCCCGCTCACCGGATCGGATCGGTACCCGAACTCCGAGGTAATAGTGCCACAGGCGGGCGCCACCGTCGGGTGTTCGTCAAGATACTCCTGCTTCTGCTCCGCAAAGCCGCTCAACTGGTCGAAGGTGGCGTTCTGCAAGTCGGCGCGGTGCAAAAGAATGCTCAGACTCTCCTGAATTGCTCCCGCCCGGAATAACAGCGGATCCTGCTGGGTCAGGTCGGCGCGTTCAGCGGGGGACGGCATACCGCCCGTTCCGGCCCTGCGGATGTCGGCGCTGATGGGATTCATGCCATAGGCGAGACGTCGACCGTCTTCAAAATCGCTCAGCTTTTTCAGATCAAGGTTTCCGTTCGTAAGACTCGTTTCCAGATCTTTCAGTTTGCCGACGAGTCGGGCATGGTCCCGCCGCTCATTGCAGAATGCCACCTTTGCCCAGGCGTAGGTGGAAGCAAACCACGAGAGCCGGGCCAACCCTGCGAAAACCGCTGCAACGGCAACGACGAGCGCACCGGAGAGAAGAATATTTACCGTTACCTTCCGCGTGCGGGAAATCGATCGGGAATTAACCAGAATTAAATGATATTTGGCAAGTTTCATTGTATTCCGGACAACTGCCCCCTGAAGAATGAGTTGTTAAGCCTTTGCAACGATGCTATCATAAACCAATAATACAACGAACGATACCGTAGGTACTGAAAAAATTCAGCAAAACTTCGCGCGTCCATAGTCGTTGGATCTGATTCAGAAGACGGCGAAAAGATATGTCTTTAATTAAAATAGGCTATTTTCGCATCAGGCGCAAGAGAAAAATTCACTTTCTTTCAAAAATAAGGAAATTTTTTAAAGGGGGGAAGCTTCCTCCTCGTTTCGGATCGAGACGGAAAATCAAACCATTTGAGCGCCCATGCCTAAAAACGTAACGCGAAAACTACGTTTATATTCTCTTTTTTATTACCGCATAGTGTGAGAAGTGCGTTATCCGAGCCGGAAGGGGAAATAAGAGGGCGCCTCGCGGAACATTTTTAGACCCAATGAAGCCGGAACGACCGAATTATATCTTCGTTTCTTTTTCAAGCTCTTTTTCCGGTACTAACCACCACGCCGCAAGATACATTACCATTGCCGGCAACACCGGTATCAGGATGGCGAAAAGGATAAACAGCAGGCGTACGATGGTAACGTCGATTTCGAAGAGATCCGCGACTCCGGCGCAGATGCCGGCGATTTTTCCGTTTTGTTTCAGCCTATAGAGTTTTTTCATTATCCCTTCCGTAGAATAGTGACCATAAAATATTTATCCGGGCGTTCAGATGATCAATATTTTTTCCAGATTTTTTCCAGGGATCGCGCTCCCCTATCGATCCGTTGTTGTATTTTAAGAAAATAATGTTTCTTCGCGAAAGATCCCATGAGTAATAATTTTTTTAATGGAAATGGTCGCTCCCGTGCAGTAGCCGGCGTCGGGTCGGCATTAGTTGACATCTGTGTGCAGGAGTCCGAATCATTCATTGAGGGGGCCGGCGCCCGAAAAGGGGGCATGACACTCGTCGAAAGCGCCCGCATTGCCACGGTGCTCGAAGCGACCCCGGCGAAGCCGTCCATCGTGCCTGGCGGATCAGCGTGCAACACGATGCTCGGTCTCGGGAAACTGGGCGCAACCGCGCGGTTCATCGGCAAGCGGGGGAAAGATGCCTGGGGAGCGCTTTTTGAAGCGGGCGTTCGTGATCATCAGGTTGAGCCGCTTCTTTTTACCTCTTCAATGCCGACCGGTCATGTTCTCTCCATCATTACGCCTGATGCGCAGCGATCGATGCTCACCTATCTCGGCGCTTCGGCCGAAACTGAACCATCCGAAATTACGCCCGATCTTTTCCGCGATATGGCGCTCGTCCACCTCGAAGGGTACCTGCTTTTTAATCGTGATCTCATGATGGCCGCCCTGATTGCGGCCACTTCCGCCGGGGCAAAAGTATCGCTCGATCTTGCCAGCTATACGGTCATCGAAGCCTCGCTCTCCTTCCTTCCTCGAATGATCGATGAGTACGTGGATATCGTCATGGCCAACGAGGATGAGGCGCGCGCTTATACCGGGTATGCGGATGAGGTGAAGGCGATCGATGTTCTCGCGAAACATGCCGCCATCGCAGTAATTAAATTGGGGAGTAGAGGCAGCCTGATTGCCTCCAACGGGGATCGTTTCCACATTGATGCGATCACGGGCGATGCGGCGGTGGATACCACGGGTGCGGGCGACCTGTGGGCGTCCGGGTTTCTTTATGGACTTCTCAACGGCTACCCTCTTGAAAAATGCGGCGAGATTGGCTCCCTATGCGGCTATGAAGTATGCAAAGGAATCGGCGCCTCTATCCCCGAAGAAGGATGGCAAAGGATCAGGAACCGACTGTAACGGGAGAGACGTCATGGCTGGCCGCCGCAATCGGCAAATCACCGCAGTCCGCTTGCTTCTATTGTGCAAGGATATTATATTAATAAAGTAGTTTAAACGTTTTCATGATACTGCCGGTGCCGATTACCTACTCTGATCCGGCGATCATGAAGCGTCCACCCTTTTCGCGGAGGTACGAGTGTCTAAAAAGCTGTATGTGGGCAATCTTTCTTTTTCGGCAACCGAGGATCAGCTGAAGGAACATTTCGGCCAGTTCGGTGAAGTCATTTCTGTCAAAATCATCACCGACCGTGCAACCGGTCGTTCGCGCGGTTTCTGCTTTGTCGAAATGGAAAACGCCGATGCGGCGATGAATGAGCTTAACGGCAAAGAGTACGACGGACGTAAACTCATGATAAACGAAGCGCGCGAACGCGAGCCCCGCTCCCCGCACGGTGAAAGCGGCGGATACAACCGTTCGCAACGCAGAGATTACTGATCGAGCCACAGCCGTGAGACGGCGCCGCTTCGCGGCCTCCCAGAAGTGCTTGAGAAAAATGCATTGCTATTGCTATTGTAATAAGTCGATGCCTTTTTTTAGTGTCTTTTTATGAGGCAGGATTTAACTTCTCCGCCCTTCATATATTGTTACGACAGAGAATTCGCCTATCGGTAACAACGACTGATAGATGCGATATATTCTTGTATCGTTACGTTTCCCAACTCAGTGTCCAAGGAATGCGGATATCAGAGGATTCTTTCATATAAGCAAATGGATCGTTTCGAGTACACGCAGCCCGCTTATTCTATACGTTAAAACGCAGAAGCCATACTCATGGCTGAAGTGGATGATGTGCGCAAAAATTCTCTCTGCCTTTACACCCGTTCCAGCACCTTTTCGATTTCTTTCCGCACTTGTGCCGCGAGTCCGTTTTTTCCAATGCCCGTGATATCGACAGGGTCGCAAATGTCGAGATAAACCTCCCCGGGCTTCACGACAAGGTTTTTTTTCGGCAGTCTTTCGTTGGCCTTCCTGATGACCACGGGCACCACCGCGACGCCGGCTTCCTGGGCAAGAGCGAAACTTCCCTGCTTGAATTCACCGAGCATTCCGGTGGCACTTCTCGTTCCTTCCGGGAATAAAACAAGCGAGAGTCGATGCTGCTTGAGGAGACGCACCCCCCGCGTGAGCGACTGCCGGGCCTTTCGCGCATTCGCACGGTCGATCCTGACATGTCCCATGGCCGCCATGCCCCATCCAAAGATCGGTATCTGGAAAAGTTCTTTTTTCGCGATGAAACAGATCGGATATCCAATCCCGGCAAAGAGCACCGGTATGTCAAGATGACTCTGGTGGTTGGAGAAAAAAACGTAGCGTTTTCCCGGTGAAAGTTTCTCCCTGCCGGTCACATGCAAGCGAATCCCGAAAAAGGAGAGTACCAAGCGCGCCCACGTCCTGCAGACAACCTGGGCGGCATGTTTTGAAACAATGCCGGTAACGATGCAGCCGCAGGCAAAGAGGGTCGTGATGGTCGCGAAGGAGATCATCTGAAACGGCAATTTCAGGTACGGACCTAAGTAGTTGATTTGCCGATCCATACGTTTTCCCTTCCCACCTGTTCACGAAGTTCCTTCAGAGCTTCCGGTGCCGGAGAAATCCTGACCGCACGTGAGCGCATCCGGTACTCGTTGCCTTCCGCGGTTACCATGTGAAGTATGACGACGCAGGAGCCCGCATTCTTTTCGCACCGGCCGCGAATGGTTCCGAGGAATTCCCTTTCGAGACCTGCAGTATTGAGCCGCACGTGCACGCTGCGTGCAAGCCGTTCCCGCGCCGAGGAGAGAGGAATGCAGTTATCGAGACGGATTTTCGGGCTCTCCTCGCCTTCACGTTTGGTAATTGTTCCATGCGCCAGGACCATGGCATCCTCCACGAGCAGATCGCGATACTTCTCATAGGCGTCGCCGAATACAAGGAACTCGATACTTCCGTCGAAATCCTCCATCGACATGAATACCATTGGCTTGCCATTGCGCTGAACATGTTGCTTTACCGAGGTCACGAGTCCTCCGACGGTAACGACCGCCCCATCGCCGACCTTCGAAAGCGACTCCGGCGCGAGCGACATGGTGGCGAACCCGCGGATCTCATCCTGAAAACGATCAAGCGGGTGGCCGCTCACATAGAAATTCAGAAACTCCTTCTCCTTCTGAAGAGTCGCAATGTACGGCCAGGGCGGTACCGCCGGAAGCGGCGGAACCGGGAGCGCGCCGTCGCTTCCGGATGCGGCCGCGAACATATCTTCAAAAAGGTTGACCTGACCGGCGGCGCGATCTTTCTGAAAACCGCCGGCATAATCCATAGCCTTGTCGATAGCCTCGAAAAGCTGGGCGCGCGTACCTTTGAGGCAGTCGAGCGCGCCCGCGCAGATGAGCGATTCGAGACACTTTTTGTTGATCCGACTGCTATCGACTCGCTTGCAGAGATCGAAGATCGACGTAAACGGGCCGCCCCGCGACCGCTCTTCGAGAATCGCTTCGCCAGCCTGACCGACATTCTTGATCACCGAGAGTCCGAGCCGCAGTGCGTTGTTTTCGATGCTGCAACAATCGTCCGAAGCGTTGACATCAGGCGGCAGAATGGGGATGCCCATGCGTTCGGTTTCAATTTTGACTTTGAGAAATTCATCCTGGTTCCCGATATACGACGTCAGATTTGCGGTGAGGTATTCGAGCGGATAGTGCGCCTTGAGCCAGGCGCTCTGATATGCGACGTGGCCGTACATGGTCGCATGAGCCTTGTTGAAGCCGTAGGCCGCAAACTTTGCCATGAGATCGAAGATTTCCACAGCGACCTTCTTATCGATCCCCCGCGACACCGCTCCGTCTACGAACTTCTTTCCCATCTCCTCCATGGTTTCAGGTTGTTTCTTGCTCATGGCCTTGCGCAGAATGTCAGCTTCACCCAGGGAAAATCCGGCCATGCGCTGGGCGATGCGCATCACTTGTTCCTGGTAGACGATGACGCCATAGGTGACATCGAGTATTTCGCCAAGTTCCGGATGGAGATAGTGCACCTTCTCCTTCCCGTGCTTGCGGCGTATAAAGGTATCAATGTTATCCATGGGACCGGGACGGTACAGGGCATTCATGGCGATAATATCCTCGATATTCGTCGGCTTGAGCTTCCGAAGATAATCCTGCATCCCCTGCGAGTCGAATTGGAACACGCCGATTGTTTCACCCTTGCCGAAGAGCGCATAGGCCTGTCCATCGTCGTAGGGAATATGCCAGAGGTCAATGATTGTTCCATGGCAGCGGGCAATGAGCCGTAGCGTTTCCTGGAGTACGGTGAGCGTGCGGAGCCCCAGAAAGTCCATTTTGATGAGACCGACTTTCTCCACGTAGTTCATATCAAATTGCGTCATCACGATGTCGGTGCCGGGCTGTCTGAAGAGCGGCGACCAGTTTACTACCTCGCCGGGCGCGATGATGACGCCGCCCGCATGCATCCCCGCCTGTCGTGCAAGTCCTTCGAGCACGCCTGCGTGCCGGAAAAGCTGCCGGTATTGTTCGTTTCCCTTGATTGCGCGGCTGAGTTCACCCGATGCAGCGATGGACTCCTTGAGGCTTTTTTCACTGACCATTGCGGAGAGGCGGTTCGCTTCTGACAATGGGATATCCATGGCTCGGGCGACATCCTTCACCACCATCTTTGCCTTCATGCGGATGAAATTGATAATCTGGCTCACTGCATCGCGACCGTACCGGCTTATAACGTAATCGATCACCCGGTGACGATCCCTGTCCGCGAAGTCGATATCGGCGTCGGGCATTGAAATACGCTCGGGGTTGAGAAACCGCTCGAAAATGAGATCAAATTTGATCGGATCGACCGCCGTAATGCCTATGACATGCGCGACGAGACTGCCCGCCACCGATCCGCGTGCGCCCACCATGATGCCCATTTTCTCCGCCTGCGCAACGAAATCGCGGACGATGAGAAAGTAACCGGTGAATCCCATGGAACAGATGACTTTCAGCTCGTATTCGAGCCGTTCCTCCAGACCCGGCGTCAAGTGCGCATACTTTTCCGAAAGCCCCTTGCGCGCAATCGCTCGAAGGTAATCATCGACGGCGGCATAGCCTTCCGGGAGCGGCGGTGTCGGCAGCTGGGGGGTGATCTTGATGGAGACGTTGCATCGCTCGGCGATATCCACGGTGTTGGCAAAAGCCTCGGAAAGGTCGGGAAAGAGCGCCGCCATCTCCGAGGGCGATTTGAAATAGATCTGGTCGGAGGAGAACCGGTAGCGTTTCGGATCGCTCATCGTGGTCTGAGTCTGGATGCAAAGGAGCACCTCGTGGGACTGAGCGTCCTCACGGTTGAGGTAGTGGGCATCATTGGCAATGATGAAAGGAATGCCGAGCTCGCGGCCGAGACTCAGCATTTCGGGAAGGACCGCGATTTCCTCGCTGATGCCGTGATTCTGGATCTCGAAATAAAAATTCCTCTCGCCGAAAATCGAGAGGTACTCGATCGCGCGTTTTTTTGCTCCTTCGCGATCACCGCTCAACAAGAGCTGGGGAATGTTTCCCGCCAGGCAAGAGGTCGTGGCGATGATCCCGCCGGAATACCTCCGCAATACCTCCATGTCGATCCGCGGCTTGTAGTAAAACCCCTCGGAGTAACCGATTGTGCTGAGGCGCATGAGATTTTTCCAGCCGGTGTTATCTCGGGCAAGCAGGATGAGATGGTGGTAGGAGCGTTCATCCCTGCTCGACTGCTTGTCGAAGCGGGATCCGGGCGCCACGTATGCTTCGAAGCCGAGAATAGGCTTTATGCCCGCAGCTATGCACGTTTCATAAAATTCAACCGCCCCGAAAAGCCCCCCATGGTCGGTAATGGCAAGTGCAGGCATGCAAAACTCTTTCGCACGGCCGACCAGATCGGCAATCCGTATGGCTCCATCCAGAAAACTGTACTCGGTGTGATTGTGAAGATGAACGAATGCCGGTTCTTTTTTCATGACCTGCCCACCCCGATGCGAACAATTTTTCTAATAGTGAACTGCCGTTTTTTGCCGATCTGATCGCTTCCATCGAGCATCGGTTCGGCTTCATCGGAAACCGCGGTGGGGAGAATAGTATACAATCCTTTTTTAATGAGGGGGCTTCCCCCATACTCAATCGTCAATTCCTGCGCAGTCAGGATCGCATAATCGATGATATGCATGGTTTCAGTAAAGTCGAGCGACTTGAGTCCGCTGCCGTACTTTTTCCCTCTCAGTAATAGTAGGTTTTCCGTAACCCGTCCGTTTCCGGATATAATGGGTCTAAAGGCACTGACCGGTACCGGACACCGCGTCGGATTCCCCGCCCCGGTCAGCGCGGCTGGCGATTCCCGCAGCGGCATGCGGTAATCGTAACCCATGTCCGACAGCACCCGCTTGACCGACTCTTCGACACCCTGCCGTATCCGGAATACTGCGAAGGCTGGCATCCGTTCGATGAACCCTGCCAAAGGCTCATATGAAGCGATTTCGTAAGTCGCCTTCTTATCGCAGGTAATAAGCACCGGGGCATCGGATATATACAGACGGTAGTATTCCCGGATCCATTCCCGCAACGTTTCCACGACATTCGCAGGAGCATTCCATTCGGCAAGCCGGCGAAGGACCGTTGCGGAATCGAGACCCCGGGCAAGACTATTGTTCAGGGTAGCGCGATCGATTGCCCCTTTGTATACCTTATCGAGAGAATGGAGAATACCGACATGACTGAACCAAAAAAGTTGTTCGGGGGAAATCTCCTGGGGGAGCATGGCGGTAAAATCGGGCAATACGACGATGGTCCGGATCACCGTCCGGCGTTTGTCATCGACGGTATCGAGGGGCAGAATCGGAGAAGGTCTGGTAACCGGGGCGCCGAAAACGATTTCGTCCCCCGCTCCTGCAAGATCGATGATTCCAGCCCAGTGAAGGATAAATAACGCTTTGAGCGCCTCTTGCCGGGCTTTTTCTGGAAAAAGCGTAATGGAAAGCCATCGCTCTCCGGCCCGGCGGAGCAGTTCAGAGAGCAGCTCCCTGCACCAAGCCCCCGCATACTTGGCGACGTAGATAGCCAGATCCCGGCATTGGCTCTCGGACGACCAGTTGAGCCACTCTTCCGCTACGGTTCCCCGACATGCGAAACCAGTATCGTTTTCAACGATCATTCCGAGGGATTCGGCATACCTGATGATACAATTGGCGCGGTCCTGAACGGTGAAACCGGGGAATGATTCATGGATAAGTTTTCCGATTTTTAGCAGTGAGTTTTTCGTCAGACCACCCTGCTTTTTCTTTTCGAGCAGCCCCTCCTGTATAGCAAGCGCCATGACGACGGCAATGTCGCTCAGGCAATACTCCCGCCCGTGCGGCGACATCGTTGAAGCAGCCCTTTTCACAACCGGTCCGGCATGGAGAAGCGTTTCCGCCATGAGCAGCCGGAGGGAGGGCTCGAACCCGGAAAAACCGAAATAGCGAACCGCGCCAGCATCATCGCGTCCGGCATAGATGATAAAGGAGAGTATAGCGGGATCGTTGAGGTAGTCGCTCTTTTCCAGCACCGGGAGGCCGCTGTCGCCGCACAGATAGACGAGACTGCATAACCGCTTCTCTGCCTCGCCGAGTTCCTTGAATTTAATCTGAAGAGAGGATGGCTCTGAAAAACGGGCTACCTGGTCCGCAAGGGCATTGGAGGAAAGGATTTTGCGGGAGCCGCTTTTATTCTTCAGAAAATGCTCGAAAAGCCAGGCGGAGGGAAACATCCTGATATATTCATCAAAGCTCAGGGAAAAAGGCGTCATTCCGGCGTCATGGATGGTCATGAAATAAACACTTGGCTGATGCGGTGAAAGAATCGGCACCGGCGAACCGCTATCGTCATATAATTGGACGCATTCAAAATACATGTCGCGACAACGGTGCAGACAGAGTAATCAACCGCACCTTATTCTGTATAGGTTGCGTTCTTCAACCGGAAAAAAGTATGTTCTGTGTCGTCTTCGTCGAGGCGTCAATGCATTAAAAGGAGCGATGGAATGGTGGATAAGGAACTGCTTGACATTCTTTGTTGTCCAGAGACAAAACAGGATCTTACGCTGGTCAAAGAGAGTGCGATAGTAACAATCAATCAACGAATCACGGAGGGAAAACTGAAGAACAGGGCCGGTGAGGTGATCAGGGAGCCGATCGATGCCGGACTTCTCCGGACCGATCGGAAGTTTCTCTACCCGATTCGCGAGGATATCCCGATCATGCTGATCGACGAAGCGATCCCCTACGACGAGTCTTTTGCCTGTCCACAAACTGGAGCCCGATAAAAAAACCGAGTAAAATTGCAATGACGATGAGCCGCACCGCGAACATCCGTAGCAAGGAGATTTTTCGGGTTAAGGCATGAATATTTCCGGTGAGATGGAGCGACGCAAGGCTGTCGCCGCAATCGCTGTACCCTGCGATATGAATCGCATAGGCTCCGCAGGAATCTACCGCAAGGGAATCCCATGGAATCAGCCACTCAAGAGTGATGGCGTTTACTCCGTCGTGATAAATAAATCTCGTTCGATACCAGTCGCTATGCGCGTTCCCCTTCGAGGCCTTCATCTCCCATGAAGGCCGTGATAGCCCTCGGACAACAACATACATTGTCCAGGAGGAACAGGATGCCCACTGGTTTGTGAAATAGCCGGCCACCCCTTCCGGCGTCGCTGCGGCATCCCAGAACCAGGTAGCGGAGCCGGCCCATTGATGCCTCGTTTTCTCCTGCCAATCAATGAGGAACCCGTCAAGCTGGATGCTGCGGCCGGACCGGATGCTCTCAGCCTGGGCATTCCCTGAGGTCATTCCACTGCAGCCGAGCCCCATCAGGCTAAGCATGATTAATGACATGAAGCGGGATTGTTTCATGCGTCCGTTATTTTTCACGACCGTAAGAGCGACCAGGCAGGGGCGCCCCTTACTGTCCCCCGCCACTTTCTATCAATATGAGGATAATGGCGGCAAGGCAGAATACGGCGGAAGCCAAGACAATAGCGTGATGTTCCTTTTCAGCCTTCGCCGTAGCCTTTGCAACGGCGGCAACGGAATCCTGGTAGGCCTTTGAGCGTTCGAAAATCAGGTTCACCGTATCGCGTCCGCTACTTTGGAGCGACACGGTCCGTTCAATCGGCATATACCCTTTGAGCTTTGCCGAAATTACATGATCGCCAGGCTTCACCTTATCGTCTGCATAGGGCGTCATCCCCTCATTCTTTCCATCGATTGTGAGAATCGCGCGGGAAGGTTCGCTGAAAATCCAAAGAGAGGCGGGTTTAAGGAGGGTGAAGAAGAGCTTCTTCGACGACAAGGAGTCAACGATTACCTCAACCTTTTTAATATAAAATCCCTTCTTTCGCAAAATGAGCGTATGATTGCCGGCCGATATGTCGCTCAATGTGCAGGGAGTCATTCCCCGAACCGAATCGTCGAGCACTACCAGGGCGCTGTCCGGTTCGCTGCCGACAGAGAGATCAAAAAATCGGGTCTCTCCCGCTCCGCCATCGGCCATCGCAATTGCCCATATCCATAAAACGATAATCAAAGAGCGAACTGCATGCGTTGTTGTCGTTGTTGTCGCATTCATGCCGCTGCGCTGCCAACTCCCCTCTCGTGAGCACTCATTCCAGATGTTGATCCGGATACCCGAACCTTGCCGCGCCCGCCGAAACGGGAAACGGCTTGAAATAAACATTACGTTTAAACAACATTTTTATGGATTTTCCGGCGTAAAAAGGCGGTAAAGTATATTTTAAAGTTTACGAGTACAAAAGAATATACAACAATCGGATACGATTCTTCCCGGAATTCAGGCACAGATGTACGACACCTGCGCCGCGTCTCTCGATCGCTTACACCGAGGCGAAACCGACAATGCAATCGTCGGTCGCCGTCAGATAACATCGTATGAATTTATGACCTCGCCTTTTAAACGATTGCGTCTCGCAATAACGGTTGTCTCCGTATTAATAGTTGCCTCGCATGGCTCCGATCCAATGCCTTCGGTGCCGATAACCGTAAAGGATTCGACAAACCTCTCCACGCCGGTGATAGCGGAATCTTTGAAAACCGACTCCGCTTTAAACAATCATTCTCTCCCGCCTTACCGGCGGACGGATTCCGGCTCTGTTACATCGAAAACACGGGACACCATCAAGGCGAAAAGACATCAGGATCTTACCGATACGGTTCGTTATAATGCCGATAAGATCGACTACGACGCAGAGAAAAAAATTCTCCGGCTGTGCGGCCATTCGAAAATAAGGTATCAGAATGTGCAGTTGATCGCCGATACGATCATTTATTCCACCGGCGACAACCTGTTTACGGCAAGCGGCAAACCCGAACTCATCGAAGACAAGGACACCACCGTCGGTGATTTCATGGCGTACAATATAAAAACAAAGCGGGGCAGGGTGCACTATGCCACCACCCATGTCGATGAAGGCTATTTCACTGGACAGAGAATCATCAAGTCACAGAAAAATGAGCTCTATGTTGACGAGGGAACGTACACGACGTGCGGTCTCATCGATTCCCCCCACTACTATTTTTACGGCGAACACATCCGGGTCATGCCGAACGATAAGATCATCAGCGAACCGGCGATTCTGAACATCGGCGATGCTCCGGTCGCCGCGCTCCCCTTTTTCATTTTCCCGGCTGAACGGGATCGCAAGAGCGGAATCCTCACTCCAATCTGGGGCGGCAATCCCTCCAGCGGGGGGTATGTCGATAATATTGGTTATTACTATACCCCGAATGACTATATCGATCTCCTGGCCAAAACGAGGATCCAGGATTTTTCGCAATTTGTCGCCGAGGCTTCGAGCCGATACAATGTCCGGTATTTTTTGAATGGATCAATCACCACGCAATATACCTTCAACAACGAATTTCAGCAAGGCCAGCGGGAGTGGTCGATCGATTTCACCCACAACCAGAACATCACCCCGGACGGGCTTACCCAGTTGTCCGGACACGGCAGCCTCGTATCGAGCACGAATTTTTATTCGCAATACTCTCAGGATTCAAGCGAACTCCAGCAGCAGCTGATCACCTCGAACCTCTCGCTCACGCATGAGTTCCAGGACATCAAGGGGAGCGGAAGCGTAGTCTGGAACCGGACGCAGGATCTTCAAAGCGGTCACATTTCGCAGGATCTACCTTCGGTCAATTTCACCCTTTTCGACCGGCCGCTCATTGCACCGTTGTCAACCGAGGGAGCGGCTCCAGCCTCCGGCACTCCGGATACCGCCGCATCGAAATGGTACAACAATATCTACTGGGGATACACCGGCACGGCGGTGTCGCATAGCGAGCAATGGTTCAATAACCAGAACAGCAGTTTCATCGCACCGGGAATGTCCAATCAAATTCATGTCTCGGCGCCGCAGAAGATTTTTAAATACATTACCATTTCTCCCAATGCTTCGGCAAACATGTCCACTTTCCGCGGCGCCATTGACACTGCGGTTAAAAAACTCGATACGCTTTACGATACCATAACTTATACCACCGCACATATTTCCGATACCATGCTGCATAGCGGATATCAGACCATTCCCTACAGTAACGGCAGCACGCAACGTTTCAATATCTCTTTTACCGACACCAACGGGCTCATTGATACGGTTTACGGAATCCGGGAGGTCAGCATCACCCCCGGTATCATCGCCCAGCACGATACCCTCAAGAAAGAGGTTGCCAATGACTTCGGCTGGCAGGCCGGGGCCACCATGTCGACCAACCTCTATGGCATCCTGCCGATTCATATCCTTAATTTTGACGGGCTGCGGCACACCATCTCACCAAGTCTCTCCTATACCTACCTTCCCCTCCATAACCTAAGCCAATCGTTCTACCCCATCGGGCTCTCGTACGAAGGCGCGCATAACGAGGAGCAGTTGCTTTCCTACAGCATCGGCAATCAGTTCGACGGCAAAATTCTCAAAGCATCCCAGAATGGCCCCGATAAGCCGGAAGAGATCAAGTTCCCGATTCTGACCGCGAATCTGAGCGGGTCGTATAACTTCGAAGCGCAGGGACGAAAGTTCAGCGACCTGGGAGTCAGCGCTTCGACCGGCTACCACTTCCTCGGCTTGACTTACAATTCGGATTTCTGGCTCTATAAAAATAATGACTCCTCCAATATAACGGTGCCTATCCTGAGAAACTATAGCTACAATCTTTCCACCGGCAGTTTTGCATTGCATGGAAACCTGTGGGACGGCGATAAATTGCTGTTTGATTCGCTGCGCACGCCGGACCCTCTTATGGATCATGGCGCAGGACCGCAAACCTGGCATTTCAGCCTGACGCCCGCATACTCCTATTCGGCAAGCCGCACCACGCCTGACGACGTTTTCATCCCGGACAAGAACTACAACCTGAGCGCTTCCGCCGACCTCGGTTTCACGCGCAACTGGAAAATCTCCTGGAGCGGCAATTACAATTTCAATACGAACCAAATGGTGCAGAACAGCATCAATCTCTCCTGCGACCTGGAATGCTGGGAAATGCACTTCCAGTGGCGACCTGAGAAGCTCAATCCGGGCTTTTACTTTATTATTAATGTCAAGAAAATTCCCGAACTTAAGTGGGAACAGCGAAACCAGGATTAACGCCCCTGCGCGGCGGCGCGGGCCGCTATCCGTCGTTAACTGATACGGCATGCTTATTGCGGCGAAGTATTTTAGTCCGCGGGTGAGAATCACAGTCAAGTCAAGGGGACGTCAGAAACCGCATTGTATGCGGATGGAAATGGCAAGTGCATGAATTTCGAGAGGGTCACCGCTGTTTTCAATATTTCCTTCCCTATGAGCTACTTTACTTTCAAACGTTTTTCGCATTTCGCCGAGTATTGCGCCCTGAGAGCGATGCAGCTTTTGCTGTCGGTAATTCCTCGCTCCCTCGCTCTGAAAAGCGGGGCTCTTCTTGGATCCGGTCTCTATTTAGCCGGCATCTATCGGGACGTCGTTGGAAAAAACATGGAAACCTTGAACCTCTGGTCCATTCGCGAACAAAAGCGAATCACCCGGAATCTGTACCGTACGATGGGCCGCTATGCGGTCGATTTCCTGCGCGGGTTTCCCCCTCTACCGCCGTACTCCGTGGTGCATGAAGAAATTCTTCATGATGCGCTTGCTCAGGGGGAAGGAGTCATCATTCTGCTCGGCCATTTCGGCAACTGGGAACTCCTTGCCGATATCTTCGGTTCCAAGGTCTCCTCGCTGAGCGTGGTCGCCAAGCCAATGCGAAATCCCTATGTGAATCAATGGCTCGCCAGAAAACGGAATGCGGCGGCAGTTGACACCATCTATATCGACAACGCACTCAGGAAGATGTACGAAGCAATCAAAAAAAACGGGATCGTTGCGGTTCTCATCGATCAGCACGCGGGATCACAGGGCACCCTTGTCCCATTTCTCGGCAGAGAGACGAGCACTATTCGCACCGTGGCCGGTCTGGAGCGTAAAACCGGCTGCGCGGTACTCCCCACCTATGCACTTCTTCTTGATGATGATACCTACGAAATCGTCCTCTCGATTGCGCCGTCACCAGCTGCGGCAGGAAGAAGCGATGACGCGATCATTGCGGAATGCCAGATTCAGCACAATGCAATCCTCTCGGAATGGATCATGCGATACCCTCACCACTGGTTCGGTTGGTTCCACAAGCGGTTCAAGGAAAGCATTAACTACGATTGACCTTGAACGGTTTTCAGATTAAAGAAGGAGCCGCGTTAAATTTCTACACCGGCTCCTTCCGCCAACAGATAATTGTGATCGCTCGTCTTTTTATCGACGACCGTTCCTTAATGACTATTCACTAATAGTTATCTTTTAAATATTGTCAAGGTTCTTTTGCATTGAACTGCATCGTAAATCAAATATGTCACGTGATGATGTTCCACATACCCCCTTTCAACCTCTCTACCACCAGAGAGGATTGCCTGGTCTCTTACCCACCGGTTCATAAGAATTACGACCTTGTCCGCTTTTTATCGTCGATCTCTCTGTCTTTCTTCGCCATACGGCCTTGCCTGCTGCCTCCCTCCCTGATCATACATCCTTGACTCTCCTCCGGCACCGCCATTTGATCTCCCTTGTTCATAGTTTTTTTCTATGTCAAGCGGACTCCTTGGTGCCTCCTGTGAAATCATAGGTTTATAGACAACAAGGCTGCGGTTGGAGCTGATGATACCCCGGATCAGTTCTCCAGGACGCAACTGATTGGACTCAATTGTCAACTGGGTAATCGGTCGGCCGGTATAGCGGGAGACCATTTCCACGGATGGTCCCCGATTAAATATCCAACCTTTAAAAATACGGTAGTTATCCCGCATGATTGTTGTCCTGCCGAAAAATTCCTGAACCCGGTCGGGGGATACGCTATGCAGCCATAAATCGCGATCGAGAAAGTGCCCGGCTGGAACAAATCGATAATCCGTCATCGTCAAACCGAACCCAATGCCGCCGACTGCCAGGCGTCCATTGAAAAAGAACCCCCGGCGATCGACAAAGTGCGCGGCTGGAGGAAGGGGCGCCCATCCGAAGTAACCGTCACCGCTACGAAAACTCACCCATGCCGGCCCCCATTCGGTCCCCGGCATCCAAACCCAGCCGTACCCTGCATAGCGGAACCAGCGACCATAATGAAATGGCGCCCACCCCCATGTATAGTTGGAAACCCAAAACCAGCCCCAATCGGTATAGGTCCAATAGCCGTTGCTGCAGTAAGGTGTCCAGTTAAGATCGAGCGATGCCGCATTTGGTCTCCAGCACCATTGACCATCAACGCTTATCCAGGTCCCATAGGGGTAGAGCGCCTGGTAGAAGAATGAAATATTTTGATCGTCCGGAACCGGAGCGACCACCTCTGCCGAAGGCACCGCCGAGACTACCGCTTCCGGAGGTGAAGCTGTTGGTGCTCCCACTTCAGACGGTTGTGGCGCGACCGAAGTAACGGACGTCGATTCGGGCGCATTAAGAGGAGGGGGTACCGCCGGGGCAATCGCTTCCGAAGATGATGCCATCGGGACTGCCGTTTCGGGAGGAGGCGTGACCGGAGTAACGGAAGTCGATTCTGATGACTTAGCGACTGGGGACAGTGGGGAGGCTATGGAGCCCATTGGCGATTCGATTGTATCAGCGGGAGATGCGGTAACCTGGTTGCTTCCCGGTGCGGCGGCTTCATTTTCAGGCGAACCATGCTTCAATGCTTCGGAAATGACCTTCGACGAAACCCCCAGGTCCCTCAGTTCGACAATTTGACTGGTAGTAAGATGATAAGGCCCCTTGGCCGCATCTATATAGGTAATTAATACCTCCTCCTCAATCCCTGACCGCGCAAGATTTATCAGATCGTCCTCCTGGGCTCCTGCCCACACACTTACATAGGCTAAAAAAAGTATCGCTATTACCATCACTTTATTCATAGCAAGACTCTCCTTCCTTCCTCCCTTTGAGGTTCAAAAAAGCCTTTTCCTCACTTTAATTAGTCCGTTATTTACCTGGATTTGTGACATCAAGCACTACCTTCTCGCTCCTCCCTTTACATCATCATCAGCCCCTTTAATTACGGTTCTGGGGCGCTTACATTTGATGGCAGGAGAGGAGCAGCGGCTAAAACTCGACATAGCCCGGAAAACGGGGAAAGGGAATCACATCGCGGATATTCTGCATGCCGGTGATAAGAAGTATGAGGCGTTCGAGTCCCAGGCCGAACCCCGCGTGCGGGGCGCTTCCATATTTTCTAAGATCGATGTACCACCAGTAATCTTTTCCTTCGAGGCCAAGCTCGCCTATGCGACGGGTCAGTGCTTCGAGCCGCTCCTCCCTTGCAGACCCGCCTATGAGCTCTCCTATGCACGGTACCAGAACATCCATGGCGGCAACGGTTCTACCGTCATCGTTCTGCCGCATATAAAAAGCCTTGATCTCCTTGGGATAATCGAAAACAATAGCCGGCCGCCCAAAAACCTTCTCCGTAAGGTAGCGCTCATGCTCGGACTGGATGTCGTTCCCCCAACGGACCGGGAATTCGAAGGCTGCGTTGTTTTTTTCGAGAATCGCGATGGCATCGGTATAGCATACTCTTTCGAAGCTACTTGTGACGATCAGTTCAAGGCGGTTGAGAAGTCCTTTCTCTATCCGATCGTCAAACAATTTGAGGTCGGCCGCGCTATTCGTAAGGGCATCCCGGACGAGATACTTGACAAACTCCTCGGCCAGTTCCATGTCTTCCTTGAGCCCGCAGAAAGCCATTTCAGGCTCTACCATCCAGAACTCAGCGAGGTGGCGCGGCGTATTGGAATTCTCGGCCCGGAAAGTGGGCCCGAAGGTGTACACCTTGCCGAGAGCAAGCGCATAGATCTCAGCCTCAAGCTGGCCGCTCACCGAGAGGCTCACCCGCTTGCCAAAAAAATCTTTTGAAAAGTCGATCCCGCCGTCTCCAGTGCGCGGCGGGGCTTCCGGATCGAGTGTTGATACGCGAAACATGGCACCTGCACCTTCGCAGTCCGACGCAGTGATGATCGGCGTATGGACCCAGGAAAATCCGCGCTCGTTGAAAAACCGGTGAATGGCAAAACTGAGCGAACTCCGGAGACGGGCAATGGCCCCAAATGCATTCGTACGGGGACGCAGGTGAGCGATTTCGCGCAGATACTCGAAGCTGTGCCGTTTTTTCTGAAGCGGGTAGTCGGGAGCCGCATAGGAATACACCACGATCCGCTCCGCCTCTATTTCGAAACGCTGCTCTTTGCCCGGTGAATCCTTCAGCAATCCCTCTACCATGATACTGCTGCCCGTGGTCAGATTTTGTACTTCAGCCTGATAATTGGCAAGGGTCGAAAGAGCGATGATCTGCAGGTTGGCCAAACACGACCCGTCGTTGATCTCAATAAAGGAAAACCCCTTAACATCACGCCGGGTCTTTACCCAGCCGTTTACACGAACGCTGCCACCCGCGGTAGGAAAGGCAAGAAACTCTCTAACAGTGTAAGACTTCATGGTAGATTTTCAGCAAAAGATTTCAGACAATATCCAACAGGCTGGACTTCGCCGTGTCCAAGAAAATTACTCCCCCATATAATCGATCAACGTCTTTGGCCCGTATTTGCCGATACGCGCCGCGTAGTTCAGAAACGGCAGCCCGATGATGCCAAAAATGCCGGCAACCGTCGATCCCTGCCGTTCAACGAGCTTCGCCGCCGCTTCAAGCGTGCCGCCCGTGGCAATGAGATCGTCAACGATGAGCCAATGCTTGTGCGGCAGCAAATCCTCGATATGAATCTCAATCGTCGCCTGACCGTATTCGAGCGAGTAACTTTCAGCCACCGTTCTCCCCGGCAGCTTCCCTTTCTTTCGTGCAAGGACGAGCGGGAGCTCACGTTCGAGCGCATAGCAGGAACCCAGAAGAAATCCGCGCGCCTCGATGGCGATCACGCCGTCGATTCTTTCCAGCGTATATAACTCTTCCATCCTGCTGATAACATAGCGGAATGCTTGCGGGCTGGTGAAGATACTTGTCACGTCGTAGAAAAGAATGCCGGGTTTGGGGAAATCTGCGATTTTGCGGATGACTTTATCCAGATCCACGGGTACGCTCCTTTGGTGTGAGACAGTTCAATATAAATAAGGCAAGGTCATAGCAATTGATAGTGTCTTAATATCTTTGAATACCGTGCGATATTTCTATGATTTGAATTAATGAAAATATAAAAGATGGTGAAATTCAAGCATCCACAACAATAAGGGGAAGAAATGGTAGCTTTTGAAGGAGGAGGAAGAGCAATGTTGACTTCATATGCACCACGGCTTATTTTAGAAGATTCCTGCTCTATTCTTTTCACCGTGAAAGGGGAGGTCTATGCATATTCAGGTCGGTGCAATCGATTACGCCATAATGGCGATCTATGTGATTTTTGTGCTTGGAATCGGATGGGTTCTTAAGCGCTCCATGAAGACAAGCTCGGATTTTCTTACCTCGGGCAAGTCCATTCCGGCCTGGATCACTGGGCTCGCATTCATCTCTACCAATCTCGGTGCGCTCGAAGTTATCGGCATGGGTGCTTCGGGTGCAAAGTACGGAATCACCACCTGTCATTTCTACTGGGTCGGTGCGATTCCCGCCATGGTCTTTCTCGGAGTTTTCATGATGCCGTTTTACTATGGCTCCAAGGCGCGTTCGGTGCCTGAATATCTCAAACTCCGGTTCAATGAAAAAACCCGTGGTTTTAATGCGATCACCTTTGCGATCATGACAATCTTTGCCTCAGGAATTTCCATGTTCGCTATGGCGAAGCTCATGGAAATATGCCATTTATTCCGGTTTTTGCACCTTTCGCCGGAATGGTATTTCCTTTTCTGCATCCTTGTTTCGGGCCTGATCGTGCTCGGGTATACATTCCTCGGGGGTTTGACATCAGCAATTTATAATGAAGTGCTCCAGTTTTTCCTTATTGTTGCAGGATTCGTGCCCTTGGTTTACCTAGGGCTCAAGGATGCCGGTGGCTGGTCGGGCGTCCAGGCTGGCTTGCAAAGTGTTGCACGAAATGCAACAATAATAGCAGGATCAGCCAAGAATTATGCCCCGGATGCATGGACGAGAAGCTGGGCGCACATGGGTTCTCCATCGGGAAATCCTATGGGCGTAGAGTGGTTCGGTTTGATTTTCGGGCTCGGCTTTGTGCTCTCGTTCGGTTACTGGTGTACGAACTTCCTCGTGGTGCAACGGGCCATGGCGGCAAAATCGATGTCTGCGGCACGCAACACCCCGCTCATTGGCGCAATCCCGAAGATGTTTATTCCCATTCTCGTCATTCTTCCGGGAATGATTGCCATTGCGCTAACGGCCCATGGCGGGGTCAGTGGCTTCTCAATTCCCTTAGATACGAAACACGGAGGCCTTGACTATAACAACACAATCCCGGCGATGCTTCTGCACTACCTGCCTTCGGGTGTGCTTGGTCTCGGTCTCACCGCACTTATGGCATCGTTCATGTCGGGAATGGCGGGAAACGTCACTGCCTTCAATACCGTCTGGACGTACGATATCTACCAGAGCTACATTAAACCGGGCCAGTCCGATAAGCACTACCTGCGAATGGGCCATATGGCGACCATTTTCGGCATCATCGTGAGTATGGGAGCCGCTTACATGGCTAGGAATTTCAATAATATCATGGATTTCCTCCAGCTCATCTTTGCCTTCGTTAATGCGCCGCTCTTCGCCACCTTCCTCCTGGGCATGTTCTGGAAGCGTGCAACCGGCAATGCAGCATTTGTTGGGCTTATATCCGGTACTCTCGGTGCAGCCGTCCACCACGGCCTGACTCAGCCTGCCGGTGCTGCCTCACTTGTCAAGGGCGGTTGGCTTGGCAAAGTCGTCTATACCTATCCAAGCGAAATGGCGCAGAATTTCTGGACTGCACTAATTGCGTGGACCATTTGCTTTGCGGTGACCATCATCATCTCCATGATAACCAAGCGGACCAAGACCGACGATGACCTGCGCGGTCTGGTCTACTCCCTGACGCCCAAGATCAAACAAACGGATATTCCTTGGTATTCCCAACCGGCAATGCTCGGCACCATTATTCTAGCTGTGGCGGTTGTACTGAACATCATCTTCTGGTAATAAGGAGAACTATTCATGCATACAGACATTCGTTTTCCCATTGGATTACTTTTTTCAATCCTCGGCGTGCTGATCACCATCTGGGGTTTCGCAACCAAGGGCGCAGACATGTACAAGCACTCGCTTGGCATCAACATCAACCTCTGGTCCGGCATCTGCCTAACTATTTTCGGCGTGCTCATGCTGGCCATGGCATTCAAATCGCAAAGCGCGGCGGATAAAGCGAAAATTGCACCGGAAAAGTAACGTTAAACTCAGGATAGAAAGAAAGGGCGTCAGGGACATTTCCGGGCGCCCTCTTTATTAATAAAAAAAGGCAATACGCGAAAAGCAATGTAGAGACAGGCATGCGTATGATCAGAGTCAACGAAAATTATCTGAAGCTGAAGTCGTCTTATCTTTTTTCCGAAGTTGCAAAACGAGTCGCCGATTTCAGGAACAAGTTTCCGAATACCGAGGTGTTACCGCTCGGCATTGGCGATGTTACACGACCATTGCCGCCCGCCTGCATTGAGGCGTTCCACGCGGCGGTTGCCGAAATGGGAAATGATGCGACCTTTCGCGGGTATGGCCCGGAACAGGGGTATCCCTTCCTGCGTGAAGCGATTGCAAAGTACGACTTCCAGACTCGCGGCGCTTATGTCTTACCCGACGAGATTTTCATAAGCGATGGTGCAAAGTGCGACACTGGCAATATCCAAGAGATCTTTGCCGGCGACATCACGATCGCGGTCCCTGACCCGGTGTATCCGGTCTATGTCGATTCAAATGTCATGGCCGGCCGCACGGGAAATTTTGTCGATGGACGTTACGAGGGACTGGTTTACCTCGACGGCACAGAAACAAACGGTTTTGTCCCGGCGCTCCCCTCCGCTCCGGTCGACCTGATCTATCTCTGTTTTCCGAATAACCCGACCGGCGCTACCGCGTCCAAGGCTCAGCTTGCGCAATGGGTGGACTTTGCCCGCCGGACTCGGGCGCTCATTCTCTTTGACGCCGCCTACGCGGTGTTCGTGCGCGATCCCTCGATTCCACGCAGTATTTTCGAAATCGAGGGCAGCCGCGAGGTAGCCATTGAGTTCCGAAGCTTTTCAAAAACTGCGGGATTCACCGGTACGCGCTGCGCTTATACCGTAATCCCCAAAGAGTGTATGGCATTTGACCGTGCTGGAAACAAGGTGGCGCTTCACGGCCTCTGGAATCGACGCCATACCACGAAATTTAACGGGGTCTCCTATCCTGTCCAGCGAGCCGCAGAAGCCTGCTTTCTCGGCGACGGCCCGCAGCAGGTAGCTGAAATGGCCGATTACTACATGATTAATGCCAATTACATCCGGGAAAAAATGACCGGCTTCGGTTACTCCTGCACAGGCGGCATCAATGCACCCTACATCTGGGTAAATGTCAGGAGAAATTCATGGGAGTTTTTCGACTTCCTTCTGGCTAAGGTGGGCGTTATCTGTACCCCGGGCGCCGGGTTCGGTCGTTGCGGCGAAGGATACGTCCGCATCAGTGCATTTAACAAAAGAGAGAAGGTCGAATTGGCGATGCAACGGATCGGGGGAGTGTTGGGAACCAAATAGAGATAAGCATCCAAAACAAAATCCGGGCGTTCCGGCTTCAGTATTGTCGCGTCTCCGATGAGCTCTCGCTTCGCGGTCCGGTGAGCATGCTCAGCATTCCCTATGAATTCAGGGTAAAGGCTATCATACCAGGAACGAGGAAGATAAAAACCGGCAGGAGCTTGAGATAACCGGCAAAGATTGCGCAACAATGCGTATCTCCAGGAACTGCTTCATGCGCTGCAAACGACGGCCGGTGCTCCTCTATGTCTTCTTTGGCCGGAAAAGAAACACGAAGAGCCCGCCAAACAGAGTCAGGAGCGCACCCCACCAGACAGGAGCATGTAACTTGCTGAGCACTACATCCGCAGGCGGGTGCGGAAACTCGACAATTCCGGTGATAAAAATCAGCAGCCCGTAGATGAACAGGATGAGACCTACAAAAAACCAGACTGGAATGATATGATGATTTTCAGCCATGTCATTACTCCTTAAAGAGTGTTACAGCGCTCAATGAACGCCGGAAGTCGCTAAATTCACCCTACCAAAAGATAATCTGCAGAACCAGGAACAGCACTATCGCAATGGCGGCGTAAAAAATAGGACGCTTCCACAGCGGTAAGTGCGCCTCACTCGGCAATTCGGTGCAGCCATAAACCAAGCCGGTAAGCTCTTCCACCGGCTTGGGACGGGTCACCAAGCTGACAATTATGGTCACCGAAACGCAAACTATCCATGACCAGAGGGCCCGATACATGTTCTGTGCCATATCACTGGCATTGTTTGAAAGCGCAATGATGGCTATTGGTTTGGCATTGATATGAAGCGAATTGATGACGATATTTGCCGAATGGAACTTCACCAACGCCCACATGCCGATGGAAGAAAGCGTACCCGCCAGCAAACCCCAGAAGCCACCGGCCGGCGTCGCCCGTTTCCATAGCATACCAAGCAGCACGGTTCCGAACAGAGGTGCGACAAAGAAACTGAATAACGCCTGAACATAATCCATGATGCTCTTGAAATGCATCACCAAATAGGCAGTGCAGATGGAAATCAGAACGCCGAGAATGGTAGAAATACGACCCATCCAAACATAGTGGGAATCCTGGGCGCCTTTTTTTACATAGGAGCGATATATGTCATACGTCCAAACCGTAGTAAAAGCGCTGATCTCTCCCGCCATCCCCGACATAAAGCCCGCCATCAGGGCAGTAATCCCCAAGCCAAGCAATCCGGGACCGCAGTAACGCGCCAGCATGAGCGGAAGTACCTCGTTGAAACTATGATCACCCGGTTTGAGAGCATTTTCAGGATGGAGG
The DNA here is from genome assembly GCA_049521335.1 of Chitinispirillaceae bacterium. Classification (GTDB taxonomy): domain Bacteria; phylum Fibrobacterota; class Chitinivibrionia; order Chitinivibrionales; family Chitinispirillaceae; genus BOG-1184. The sequence goes on along the minus strand of JBEKOX010000021.1, from coordinate 1,400 downwards.
ATAATGGGGTGTGCTCCGGAGTTTAGAAGAGCCAAACCCAGAAGCCCGGGCAGAATCACAATGAACGGCACCGCCATCTTAAAAAAGGAACCAATAATCGGAGCGAGTTTGGCGGAGCGAAGGTCTTTGGCTGTTAACACACGCTGGACGACCAAAAAATCCGTAGTCCAGTATCCGAACGAAATCACAAACCCAAGTCCGAGAACGATTCCTGTCCAGTGAATACCCATCGGGTTAGTAGCAAAGCTTCCTATTCCCGACCACAAATGGGTGAAACTACCATGAACATGAGGGAAAGTTTCCGGGGGGAAGATTTGCGGTATATTTTGCTGAATACGCAATACCATTCCATGCCACCCGTGTGTTTCAATCAGACCGAAAATTGGGACAAGCAGTGCTCCGAACCAGATCAGAAAGAATTGCATCACTTCATTGAAAACTGCGGAGTACAGACCGCCCAACGTTACGTAGATCGCCACGGTAATCGCCGCAACCCAGATACTGAAATTGATATCCCAACCCAAAACCACCTTCATCACCAGCGCCATAGCATACATGTTGATACCCGACATCAATAAAAACATGAATGCAAAGGAGATAGCGTTAAACCCCCGTGCGGCTTCGCCATACCGCAGCTTCAAGAAACCGGGAACGGAATGTGTCTTCGAGATGTGGTAGAAGGGCATCATCACAATACCCAGGAAAAGTATAGCCGGGATGGCGCCAACCCAGTACCAGTGGGCCGCAAGAATGCCGTACTGATAGGATGCGGAAGCCCATCCCATCAGTTCCAAGGCTCCTAAATTGGCCGAGATGAATGCCAGGCCCGCAACCCAAGCCGACATCTCTCGTCCGGCAAGGAAAAACCCCTCTCCTTTCCCGGAAAAACGCTTCAGGTAGAAGCCGATAATAATCACCATTGCAAAATAGATTGCAATGATGGCCATATCCACCGGACTCAGTGAAATGATCTTCTGGCTAACCTGCGGAAGGATGTTTTGCATGATGCTCCTTTGGGTGAGGTGCTAACGTGATTTCATGCCTATGAGTCGAGCAGACGAAACCCTATTTGAAATTAGCATACTTTAGAACAACATAAATTACGCTCTGCGCTGATTGCCTAATCACGATTATTTTACCACAGCGCTATAAACACGGTTTTTTTTCACACACTGTTTCACACGGTAGCGGCAATCAATCTCGCGATGAATAAACCTGTCTAACAGTCCGAATGCGATGCGCCAAAACGTAAGTGTTGAAAAATAGGCTTTTGTAATTCTCATTGCAATAAAAAAAATTGTAATAATGTTGCATTAATATTTCAGGAAGCACACCACGGTTCAATATTGGCATGGTTCTTGATACATTTAAAGAAGAAATAGGGGAAGAAAGTTTGTTTT
>JBEKOX010000020.1:0-39850 GCA_049521335.1 Chitinispirillaceae bacterium | reverse complement strand
CGCCGCCTCCCCGGATAAACATGGAAGACATGATATAAACACCTGACATGACTCCGGAAGCCTTAATCCGACGTCTATTCTTCCACCGCATTGATCAACTTGGTCGTTTTTTCATCCAAGTCTTCAACGATTTTATCAGCCTTCCCGCTCAGGATACCATGAATCAGAATGCACGGCACAGCAACAAGAAGTCCCATGAGCGTTGCAGACATCGTGATACTGATGCCAGCCGCCAGTTGCTGCGCCCGCTGAGACGCAGGTGCGTTAGCGATGGCGTCAAAACATTCCATGGTACCATAAATGGTACCGGTTAGACCGGTCAGTGTCGCGAGGTTTGCGAAAGTATTGAGAAGAAAAATATTCCGTTTAATTCTCGGACCCTCTGTCAGAAAAACTTCATCAACCGCCTTTTTAATTACCCTCGAACCCTTCGTCCGGTTAACCAGCACACTGGCAACGCCCTTGGCCAGAGGAGTCTTGTTGGATTCAGCATATTTGGTCGCTCGGTCAAAATCCCCCGCCTTGATATACTTTGAAACCATCTCCATAAATGTGCCGGTTCCATTGTCACATCTTAAAAACAGATACCAGAATCGCTCTATGGCAAGCGCCAACGCTACAAAAAACAGCGCCAGAAGAAGCCACATAATCAATGAAGCGGAAGACTGAAAGCCAAGAAGCAAGAAATTAAACAGATGCATATAAATAACCTCCTCGCAAAATTGGGTATATTTAGAATAAGCCGCCTGTTATAGAATATAATATTCTTCTCACCACATTTAGCCGTTTATTGCTCATTAAATTTTCCCCTTGGTAGAAACTAGCGAAGCCCCATAAGCAGCCCTTTTACTGCAGTTGCTGCTTCAATTCATTAATTTTTTCCTGTTCAAGTTCGATATTTCGTTCGGCCTCAATCTCGATCCGGTTGAGCTGTCTCTCCTTTTCTTCGGCAGGAATCGGCATCGTCATGATGTGCTGGACACGTTGCATCTCACGCACGGTCTCTTTATCCGTCTCGGGTGGCGTCCACTTCTCAACGGTATCGAACTGAGCCCGCGCAAAGCGGGACGTTTTTACTTTTTCAACTTTCTCAACCGGTTTCGGCGCAGGTTTCACCATAGGTTTCCATGGCTCGATGGTAAGACTCAGCACTTCATCATTCGGCTTCATATCGCGAATCCGCTCTCTTGCCTTGGTGAGCCACGGACTCTCAGCAATACCGAGATCCTGTGCGGATTTTACCGCCTGCTCGTAGTGAGGAAGTGCAGCATCAAGCGCTTCCAGCCACTTTTCATCGAGCACCTGCCTGTAGGTTTCTTTTTCCTCTTTTGTCATATTTGCAGGCACCGGAGCACTTTTCAAGATACGACCGACCTCTTCCATGATATCGCCCTGGCGGAATTTCATTTCCATGAAACAATCGATCGATTTATTAACATATTCGTTATCTACAATATTCTGGCTGTGCGACCATTGAATATTTTTAAAAAAATAGCTCTCCGCTTTTTGATAGTATTTTTCAAGGCTCGATAAAATTTTCACCTTCGAAGCGATCTTTTCATCCGCGTTGCCGAAAAGAGTCTGCCCGGCAATCGCTGAGGCCATATCCACAAAGCCCTGCCCAATCATATAGGTAGCCCTGATCGTCCACTCCTCAACTTCGAGCCCGATAGCGTTTGCGTAATATCTGCCTGGTTCCTCGAGCGCCTTTTGTTTTTCCTTGATCCGCTCCTTCACCTCGTGTTCATTTCTTCCTTCCAGCTGTATTTGGGCAAACTTGGCATAATAAATATCGCCAAGCTTGCAGTAAGCTTCCGCGACATCGTTGACATCGATATCCGTTCCTGCATGGAACTTTACGTAGACCGATACGGCCAATTGGTAATTCTTTTCGGCTTCAAGGGGATTATTCAGATTGAGCAGTGCGTTTCCGGCTTTCACAAGAGCCTCAACCTGCTTATGACGATCGTTGGTAAACTTTGCGGCATAGTCGGAAAAAGTCGCGGCCATTTCCTGATTCTTGCCGAGTTTTTCATAACAAAGACCCACAGAAAAAAACGCCTCGGCAGCATAGTCCGATTCAGGAAACTGTTTGGAGAGGAGATTATAGACTTTAATCGCATTATCTAACAACTTCCCTTTTTCGTACATGAGACCGGCATCCAAAAGCGCAAGCGGGGCATTGGTATCCTTGGGAAATTTCTCATACACGAGTGCATACATCTTGCCGGCAGAATCGAATTGACTCAGCTGCTGATAACATGCCGATGCTTCCGATAAACAGGGAATAGCGAATTCCGGTTTGCTAATGGAATCCGCTGCGGACAGGTAGGTCTCGGCCGCCAGATCAAGTCTTTTCGCTTTCTTAAAATCATCAGCGGCGCGGCGAAACGCCGTTTCACGAAGTGACGATTTTGGGAATTTCGAGGTCAGACTATCGAAGGTCTGGGCCGCCATTTCATAATTTTTCATGCTATCATAACACATAGCGCCCTCGAACCATGCTTTATCCACGATTCGACTTGCCGGGAATTCACCAGCAATGCTCAAAAATTCTTTTATGGCTCCAATCGTATCGCCGTTATTCCTGAGCGCTTCAGCCTGTTTATACATCGAACCAGCGGCAAGATCACTCACTTCTATCTGTTCCGGACTATCCTGCTTCTGCTTTGCGATAATCTGCCGATACATATTCATTGCCGACTCATACTGCCCGAGACTCGTATAACAGTTCGCCAGCATGCGAAGAGATATTTCATGATTTTTGCTCTCCGGGTAATTATCGGTGATGAGCCTTAAGAGGCGCACTGCGTTACCGTACTCCTTGGCGTTGTAATTAATGGAAGCTGCAAGGTAAAGTACATCCGCTGCATTGGAGCTTTTCGGGAAGAATATCTGGAATTTTTCGGCATGGGCAAGAAGGTTTTTGGTCTGCGGCAGGTTGAAAACTTGTTCGTCGGTCAGATGTTTTTGTTCTGCTTCCTTCTTGCGACTTTTGTCGAGATCGACAATGACATTATAAGCAGCATCTTCCTGCTGAATAATAACCGGCCCTTTGTTGCCCTTTCTTTTAATATTTTCAATTTGCTCGGCGCTCATGCCGAAGGTATCGATCTGCTGAACATATGTGGGGAACTTTGAAACATCCTGGGTCGCGACATAATCGTAATTTTCCGCGGCGCGGTCATAGTCGCCGAGTACATCATAAATTTCTGCGACATTATAATGAAACTCGTAATTTTGCCATTTATCCTCGGGAAATTCCTTGAAAAAATCATCATAGCGTTTTATGGCCTTTTCATAGGCGCCCTTGTCCTTCTGCGTCTGTGCCAACGAATGGTAATAGAGGGCAATAGACGCAATGGTCTTACGGCGTTCATTTCCCGCCTGCTCGCGAGCCGCAGCATTATTCAGGTTCTTCGCATACCATTTACTTCCTTCGCCATAATTATCGATGAGCTTCTCACGCTCTTCATTCGCCTTTTCAAATTGTCTTTTAATGACATAACACTCGATAAGTTTCTGGCAAGCAACTGGCGCATCTTTATAATAAGGGAAATGATCAAGAGCCACCGAAAGAGCCTTAATTGCATCGGCCCATTGGCCATGCGTATGATTTTTCATGCCGACCGTATACAAAACGGTGTCTTCGTAGGGTCGATGACCGATTTTATCGAAGAATTTCATGCACGTTTCAGCGCCATTCGGCATGTCGGAAAAACAGATAGCCATGTATTCGAGAGAAATGCTTCTAAACTCTTTGCTCTTATAAACCCCGGCGTCGCATTGCTCGATATAGTTTTCAAACAGATCGACCGCCTTATCAAACTCTCCCGTATTATAACTGAGCTCACCTTTACGGTACTGAGTCATTTCCCAAACCTGCAAATCGACCTGGTCCTGCTTCACAAGTTCCAGTTGTCTAAGGGCTTCGGTATTATCACGATCCGTATAGGCGAGGTCGGCCAATTTAAAATGCGCCATGGAAGCGCGCAGACTTTGCGGGAATGAATCGGCAATTTTTGTATACACTTCTTTGCAGTGGTCGAAATCGCCCATTTTTTCATAAATATTGCCCATCTGATAATATGCTTCGCTGAGTTTCGAAAAACCCGGATACTGTGATGTCAGGTCTTGATACAGCTTGAGTGATTTTGAATAATCGGGGACCGGATTAACCGGCTCACTTCCTACCCGACGTTTTTCCCAAACATCCATTGCCTTTTCATATTCATCGCGAGCCTTTATATAATCATCGCGAGCTTTATCGAAATAAAATGTGCCAAGAGTATACATGACATCAGCGCAATGTCCGCTGGTTTTCTTTGAAGAGTTACACTCTTTGAGAAGGGCTTCCCAAGGAGCGATGATTTCATCGAGATTCTTTCCTGCCGGCATGCTTTTCTCTTCCTGCACCCGGCTTTTTTCCATGTTCTGGGAATCCTGCTCGTCAAGTTTCTGCATTTTCTGCTGAAGTTCCATGATGCGTTCTTCATCACTTTTGGCATAGGTGAACGAAGGCATCAACAGAACCGTTAGGAACAAGATAGACACCATAACGATCATTCGGGGAAAAATATTCTGCATAGGTTATGTGACTCCTTAGTAGGCGACGATGGCCGAAGTTAGTTACCCTGCTTTTTCTTCAGCTTATCGATCTCTTCCTGCAACTGCTGCTTTTCTTTTTCAATCTTCGCATGATCTTCCTCTTGCTGCTGGACCTTTTCGCGAAGGTTCTGCGACTTCAACATGCTCGTTGCCTTGGCGAGAGCGTATTCAGCATCGGCCATGACTTCGTCTTTTCGCCTGAAAAACCGCGCATCAGATTTTGCCAAGAGCATATACGTGAAATAGTCGTGAGATTCCTTGGCGAAACCCTGAAACTTTTTATCCAATTCCGCCTGATCTTCGAGCGTTTTATTGGTCGGCTTGCGAAGGCTGTTTTTCTTTATCTGCTCTTCGACCGGTGCAAATTTCTGCATGAAATCATCATATTCGTCTTTCCTTTTTGCCAGGGCACTGTCAGTCACAAAGGGGCGCTGACATGCTGAAAGACATTGGTTAAGCGCGTTCACCGCATCGGCGTAATTTTTATCCTGCATAAAAGCATAACCACGGATGAGGTATGCTTCCGGAATAAGCGGAGATTCGGGCAGGCTGGAAATGATATAATTGATCGCATCCTTTGCCTCTTTCGGCCGGCCTCCTTTGATGAGCGTCCAGGCAATGCCGAGCACCGCTTCATCCCGATAGGGCGACCCCTCGGGCACCTTCTGATAGAAACGCGCCGCCTGCCTCAGACCATCTTTAATTTTATCGGCATTTTCATAATAGAGTTGTCCGAGCTTGAGATTCGCAGCATCGGCAAGCAATTGTTCTCCCCCTTGCAGTGTCGAGTCTTGTACAATAGTTGATAGATTACCAATTGCCGCATCAGTTTTATCGTTCTCAATATTGATGACGGCCAGAGTATACTGGGCATACAGATAGGAAGGGTCGCCGCGCTTCAAACGCGACAATAGCTGCTCCGCAACATTATAATTCTTGCGCTGAAACTGAATTTCTCCCGCTAGGTAATCCGCATCAGAGCGCATGTCGCTCTGAGGGTAAAGGCTTGTGACGAAGGAGTAATTTTTCAAGGCGTCATCATATTTCCCCTCCTGGTAATCGAGCTGCTCAAGTCCATAAATGTACTTCGGACGCATTTCGGTGGTGGTGTATTCTTCAAGCGCTTGATTCAGGACCTGTCGTGCGATCGTACCCATCTGCAACTTTGTATAGCAATCGGCCAAGTACCACATCACGCGGTCATTGCTCTCAAAAGTGGGAAACAAGGCGAGCACCTCACCGAATTTAAATCCTGCTTCCCAATATTTTCCCGCAGCATAGAGCCGCATCGCTTCGCTATAGGCATCCATAGGTGCTATGATGAGTTCATCATAGAGCCTTTTTGAAAGCACCTGCTCGCGCGTTTTTCCGAAATCGGCCCCGATTTTAAGCATCGTGGTAAATCCGCGGTCACTCTGCCCCGCCGCGGCGTCCTGGTCGAACAGGGCATAGCCGAGATTGAGGTCGACATTGGCATGATTAATACATTCAGGCAAAAGCCACATCGTATTCCAGTTAAACCCGATATAGGGGATATTATTGTTTGTCCATCCAGCTTTGACCCAGATTGCCGGAATGAACATATACTTGACATTGACCCCCCCTTGCAATGCGGCAACCAGCGCGCCTTGACCCGAACTATCCTGAAACATGTTCCGGTAAGCAGTCCAGTTCTTGAAGAGGCTTATAAGCGCATTGTCGATCACGATTTCACCGTCAGCGACCAAGTTATCGTTGAGACCAGACCACCGGACTCCGAAACGCACCCGGTTGACAGCCACATCCGTTGCCACTGCGGTGTCCCCACTAATCTGGGTTGGAATGATATCCTGAAGGGAGATGCTGAACCCGAGGTCGCCAATCCAGTCACGATAATCGTCAAATGGATTAAAGTAAACGCCGAGGTCGACACCGGGTGTGCTTACTCTATAAGAATTCTCGAATTGATTTTCGAATCGCATTTTCAGATTGCCGCCAACCATGAGCCACGGCAGCACCCTGAATCCGTATGAAGGAATGAGCCAGATATCCTCATATGACCCTCCTGAGCTCAGAGGGGTCTGATCAGGAGCGGTAGGATTAATATCTCCATTAGCCCAAAGCGCGGTCAAACCGATCGTGTGATTGCGCAGAATTGGTAGCAGAAAGGTTCCCTGTTGGTACCCCAAGCCGCCATCGCCGATAGCATAACGCCAGAGCCCGAAATCGAGGTGCATCTGGTCCACGCCAGCCGTGAGGGCAGGATTCACAAGTGGTGAACTCCAATCGGACAGTGACTGGATAACGTCGGCCTGTAGGTAAGGTGCGGCGTACCCCCCATTCCCCTGAGCGCGAACATCCGCTCTTACGGCCAAGAGTATCGCTAGAAAACAGCCAATTGCTGAAAAAGAGCAGTTTAGCCGAGCGGTCTTTTTCACCATAATAGAACTTTCTTGAAGAAAGGATTATTTCACGGGAATAACTTCCACCCGTCGGTTTTTCGCCCGCCCTTCGGGCGTCGTACTTGGAACCAGAAACTGCGTTTTGCCATATCCCTTCGCAGTAATCCGATTTTGAGCAATGCCATGGCTCACCAAATAATCCATAACAGCCTTGGCACGATCATTGGAAAGCGCCATATTATAACTGTCGCTCCCCTCCTCGTCGGTATGGCCAGCAATTTCTACTTTCAGATTAGGATACGCTTTGAGACTGGCGACAACACTATCCAGCTCTGCATATGAACTAGTTTCAAGCTCTGCGGAGGCGGTGCTAAAATTGACGCCCCCAAGAATGAGCGGCGCTTTAATTTCGAGCGCAGTCGTATCTGAGTATTTATTATCATTTTTGTATTCGTTGGAGGGTTCGGCCTGATTTTGAGCAGCCACTTTGGCCTGCTCAACGAGTCCGATGTCACTCCCGTTTTCACCCCTGCCTTTGCATATCGAAACCGGCCGGACAAAATAGTTAAACGCAGGATATCCCGGATCAATGAAATTCGGTGGTATCTCAATATTGTTCTTCTGTATGACGGCGTCACTGTTATAGGGGTTACGGTTATCGTAGAAGTTGTTGCTGGTGATGCGCGTTTTGTGAGCATTGGTACAGACAAAAATGCCGTATTCCTTGTTTGCGGTGATAATATTGTTGCTGATAAGCGCTCCGGTGCGGCCTCCGCAGAAAATGCCGCTATAGCCGTTCTCCGCGATCACGTTATGATCCACCGAAGAATGCGTGCTCCGGACACTTTCGAGAAAGATGCCGGTCCATTTATTGCGGTAAATAATGTTGTTGGTGATATCCGGAAGCGTGAGTATCGCATGAATGCCTGCCCCATTGTTGCCGACGATCAGATTGCGTTCTATTGTCAATCTCGTATTACGGCATATAATGCCAACCGTCCCATTTTGTATCGTAAAATTCCTGATCACCGCCCCGTCGGCTCCGATGACGCAGGGCGCGTTTCGGCCTCCATCGATAATGGTCTGCAGCATGTCTTCACCCTGCAGCACAATATTGTCCGCCAGTGCGATGTTTTCACGATAGATCCCCTTTGCGACGAAGATCGTATCACCGGCATCGCATTCGCCTAGAGCTGCATGGATGGAAGGGAAATCGTGCGGAACAGAAATTTTTCTCCCTGCGCCGGCACTGCAAACCACCGATAGCAAAAGAATCGACACGCGTATGACATCAAGCGAAAACGAGATAGGGTGTTTTTTCATATTGTTCTGTAAGGATTAAGGATAAAGGTATAAAATTATGACTATCCTTTTTAGGGGGGAATAAAAGTCAAGCTTTATAAATAAATTGTGTCCACTTTGGAAGTCAAATCAGTTCTCTTCCTCAATATATCAATGCTATTGTATAATACGCCTCCGCTATGCGCTTACATCGAAGGCTTCCTGAGCAATAACGCAATACAAAATACAACAAAATGATTAATCCTAAACATGCAAGCATCTTATCCTTCCGCACCACCGCATCTTATAACTTGCTATCGGTTATCCTTCATGCACACAGTTATTACAAAATACCACTCCCCCTGCTCCAGCGCAACGAAAACATGGGAGATGCAATTCTTTCATTCTATGACCTTATTATACAATACAATATTATACAATACAATAAAAATATAAAATGATTTCGGCGGTCGAGATGCAACTGGTGATAAAATGCATCCTCAAGTAGTATTGCGAGAGACTGCTCAGGCAAGCATTGAAGGCGACATCCGGGCTACTGGAACCGATCGCCTCAATCCCTTCGACGGTGCGACGAAGTTCCTCCTCTGCGTTCCCAGTCACGGATTACCTGCACTATCTGCCGCATTTTGTGGGGATTCTTTTCGCCGGGACTGATTTCGACACCGCTGTTGATATCAACGCCATATGGCAGGACCGTCTCAATCGCCTCCTCAATGTTTCCAGAATTCAGCCCTCCGGATAGAATGATACGGTCGGATTTCCGACATGCATCGGCGGCAATGGACCAGTCGAAAGTCTTCCCTGTTCCGCCCCGTCGATCCGACGACCATGTATCGAGAAGAAATCCCGTTGTCCGGTAGTGATCGAGAACTGAAAGATCTGTCGTGGTATCGATGGAAAAAGCCTTGATTACAGGCAGCGGCATCTTTGCGCAATAAGAGGGAGATTCGATGCCGTGAAGTTGCAAGGTATCGATGCCAGTGGCTCGTGCAACGGCAATAACTTGTTCGGGACTCTCGTCGACGAATACACCGACGCGCGAAACAAAAGGCGGAAGCTGGGCGATGATGATCGCTGCGGCCTTTGGAGTGATATATCGTGGACTCTTCTCACAAAAAATAAAGCCCAGAGCGTCGACGCCAATGGATGCAGCGGCTTTTGCATCTTCATAACGGGTGATGCCGCAGATTTTGATACGGATAGGCATTTAACCACCTACCAACCGCAGGGCTTTCAATGACGCCCCGGGATTCTCCGCCCGTATGAACGCTTCGCCCACGAGAATGGCGCGCACCCCGGCGTCACGAAGAGTTCGGACTTGATCGGCATTGGTTATACCACTCTCGGTGACAATGGTAATGTCGGCAGGTATCTCTTTAATAAGCGAAAATGTGGTACCGATATCAGTAGCGAAGGTGGAAAGGTCACGGTTATTGATACCGATAAGCCGCGGGCCGAGAGATAAAACCTTTTCGAGCCCAGAGGCGGCGTGAAGTTCAATAAGCGGATCGATGTCGAGCGCAATTGCCGCTTGGTAAAGATCTCGCAACTGTACCGCATCGAGCGCTTCTGCGATGAGCAGCATGGCGTCAGCGCTCATGCTGGCGGTTTCTTCCACCTGCAGTAGATCAATGATAAAATCCTTACGCAGGATAGGAAGCGTGGTGTGCAGCCTGACCGCAGAAAGGTAATCGGCGCACCCCTGGAAGAATTTTTCATCTGTCAAAACTGAAATGGCGGCTGCGCCTCCGTGTTCATATGCGGCAGCAATGGTTACGGCGTCGAAGTCCGAGCGTAGTAGACCTCTGGAGGGCGATGCTTTCTTGACCTCGGCAATGACGGCAATTTCTGGCCGCTTATCAAGTGCCTCGACAAATAGCCGCTTCTGCGAGGTACGGCCCTTAAATGGTCGCCGGTTCGAGCGAAGATGCGCGACTTCGGATCGCTTTTGGGCGAGGATGGTTTCGAGAAAAGCTTCCATGGGAATAACAATTGCCTCACATCGTTCCCACAATTGTTTTTACATAGAAAATTACTTTTCCCCGGAACGATCGTGGATATTTCCTAAAAGGGGGAGAGGAGGGGGCACAACTGTTGAAGCATAGCTTCGTTACTTCAATCAGCAGAAAGTTTCCTTTTTATCGCATTGCGCAGTAACTCGACCTGTGCATAAGGGTCATCATATAGGTGGCAATCGAACTGACCAAGCTACCAGTGTTGTGCCCGTTATTTCAATATTTTATTGCCAAGCGCGGCACGAAGAGAGTCGACAATTACGTTTGCAGTACCATCCATGTCGCCATATACTTCAAAAATTTGAATAGTCGCGCCCACGTGAGGCGCGACTATTCAAAGCGGGCACTCAAGTGACCGGCTACTTTCGAAGTCTCTATTTCTTTGCGGGATTCTTCCCAGGAAGTTTTACTCTACCGGGCGACTTTGGTTTCAGCGTGGGTTTGATCGGTGTTCCGGACTTGGGCGGCACATATGCAAGATCCTCGGCCTTCTTATCGAGCTGTTTATACTGCCAGTCATAAATGAGAAAGAGATACTGCTTTTCGGGAATTTTCAGCCAGTAATTGCTCTGACCGGCTTTCTTGTTCCCGATTGCCACGGTCCGACTTGAGCCACTCTTGAAATTGATGGTCAAGGTCAGTTGTGGATCGGCGAGGCCGGTCGCGGAGTCAGTGTAGGCGGAATCTTCAAACTCTGCGGCTTGAAAGTTTGAAAGTGTATTAAGCACGCTGTTGACCTTATTGGAGTCGAGCGGCATTTTTCCCCCTTTAATCAATTGCCACCCCTTGGTGATCGAGTCAGCCCGTGCGATCACGACAGTCGACGATCCATTTTTTGCAATCGTTAATTGCTTGACTTGCACTTGGTCGAATTTCAGGATGTTTTTATCCTCCCAATGCTTATGGTCAGCCGTGAGCGACCAGCGGTTAGACTCCGGCACAAGAAAAACTTGGTTGGAATTTTCGGGCCGGAAATAATTACTTCCATAATCCGGGGAGCTCTTGCCAAGGATGACTTCGCCGAGCGACCTCCCGGCGATATCAAACGCTTCAATCCGAGTGCCATGAAGAGAGTCCACACCAAAGGTAACTTGCTTCGCCGAGTTCTCGGAAACCAAGGTGGATTTCCTGATCTTGACCAAAGTCTCAAGGAGCTGGTTGACCGCGCCGCTGTCGACAGGATACTCCATTGCGGTAGTGCCGGCAGCAGGTTTTTCCTGCGCCACTTCGGTTCCCAAGGCGCCGGAAAACTCGGTACCGGAAGTCGCAGAGGTGGGCGCTGTTTTCGGCAACAGAACCCATACATCACCTCTGCGCTGGAGCTTTGTCTGATCGGAAGCATCCCGCAACATAACCGTTCCGATGGTGTTTACCGAAGCTCCAGGAAAGAAACCGAGCAATTCGGTCTGCGACCTCGAATTCGAAAGCATGTTAACCAGTACTATGATGCCGATCGCCAGAGCAAGTAGAACGGCGCTGATCAGAATTTTTCGGGCGTTCATTGAAGCTTCTCCTCATTTGACGTTTCATGGGGCTTCTGGGATAAGGTTATCGGGGCGGCTGCCACATGCTCACGACGACGTAAGAAAATAATGATTCCAATAACAATAACCAGTATCGGCATAAGAATGACGTTGACTGATCGAACCACGTTCGGCATTGCCGAGCTTTTTTTCAGGAGGTCCGACTCTAGGGTGTGATCCTTAGTCGTACGGCTGCGAATGGCAATCAAATTTTCATCCTGGGAAAGCCAGTCGACCAAGTTTACAACCATGAGGAGATTCTGCGGTGCGGCATTTTGTGACGAAACGAAATCAGCGTTACCAATGACGACCAGATGACCGTTTGAGTTGGCAGCAACAATGGCACGATTCACATCGGAGGTATTCTGCTGTAGGGCGATTTTATTCAGAGAATTTTCCGACGCCGCTAAGTTGATAGGTGGAACTGATTTACCCACAAAAAAGCTCTTGAAATTTCCGGTCACATAAGCAGCCAATATCGAAGACTTGAGCGTATCGCCGGAAGGAATTTGCCATTTCTGCTCTGGGATGAGATTGATGAAACCATCGCCGGGAGCAAGCCAGCTCTTCTTTGACGAATGGGCCAGAATAGTTGCCTTTACGCCGTCCAACCCTGCCGCTGCCGCGCCACTGGCGGCAAGAGGAACCAATAATGTCAACGAATTCGGCCAAGGTAAAACGACATCCGAGAGCGGAGCCACCGCCGGGTTTGAGCGATCGAATCCGTCTCTACCGATTTTAACAAAGAATGGGTAGGGAACTTCAACGTTGGCGGAAAAAGGACCGATCTGCTGGGGAATCATAACCGGGTTACAGGATGCATCGAGCACCATGTCTTGGTTAACCTTGACTCCATAAGACTGAAGCAAATCGAGAATCTTTGAATCGACTTTCACGGCCATGGGGCCGAATTGCTGGTTAAAATCGATCTTCATTGCATTGGCTAGCGCAATGAGCTTGCCACCCTTCATGAAAAACTGGTCGATTTCAAATGCGCCACGGTCGCTTATGAAAGCGCTCCCGGGAATCACAAGGACACCGAGGCTGCTGTCGATCGGTTGCCCCTGCGAGATATCGACAATGGAAACATCGTAGTTCTCGCGGAGTTTTGCGATAAGCTGCGCGAATTTTGTTTCGGTTTTATCGGGCTGTTGCTGCTGTCTTCCCATGCGTGCCATGATTTCCGGTGGGATTTGCGGCAAGGTATCGACCTTGAGGATGCCGATCCTGGGCATGGACGGCCGGGAAACTTTCAGAATCGCACGTGTCAGATCGTACTCGAAATTGCCAAGATTCTGAGAAAGCGGCATTAACTCTTTCCGGTCAGCGAACAGCACGGCGAGACCGAGGAAGCCTGATACCACCTGAATCTTATCTTGTTCGACCACCTGCGCCTGGATTTCCTGGATGCCCATGGAACGTGCTTCCTGGCGGGCGACATCGCTTTCGGAAGGATCGATCCAGGTGATGCGAAGGTTCTTCCCGCCATAGGCCTTATACTCCGCCAGCATGTCCTTAATGGTAGTGAGTGTGGTTTGTAGGCGCGGTTCCTGCTTCAAATCTTTAGAGCAGTACACTTTGATGTTGATGATGTCATCAAGGTGTTTCATGATCTTTTTCGTAGCCGGCGAGATAGTATACGATTTATCCTCTGTCAGATCTAGCCGCGAGAACCAAACGGTGCCGAGATAATTGATTACTCCAACGATGCCAAGAATGATTAAGATATAAACGATAAGTTCCGTACGTGTTTTGATTTTTTTAGTTTCCATGTTTTTTCTCCGGTGAAATACTATTCCCATTTCCTGCCGGCAAGGGACTGGATGTTCATAAAAAGGAAAAACCCGATGATGGAAAAGTAGTAGACGATGTCTCTGCTGTCGATGACCCCACGTTGGATGCTGTCGAAGTGGTTCCCAAGACCGAGATAAGTAAATAACGTCGCCACGAGGGGAGCGGCGAACATAACGATAAATGGACTTCCTATCATATAGAAAAAGAAACAGGCAACAACGCCGAGCAAAAACGCGATAATCTGATTTTCCGTATATGAGGAGATCCACATACCAATTGCCAAGTAGGCGCCTCCCATGAGGAGCGTTCCGATGTAGCCTGTAATAATTGGCCCGAGATCAGGCTTGCCGCCGATCAATAAGATGGAAACCGGTATCGTTACCGTCAGCAGGATAGCAACGGCAATAAAACAGAACGAAGCCAGAAATTTGCCAGAGACAACCTCCAGATCGCTGACCGGCCACGTGAGCAGCAATTCAAGCGTTCGTACCTTCCGCTCCTCGGCCCAGCTGCGCATGGCAATTGCCGGAATAAAAAACAGGAAAATGATGGGAAGGGGATCAAAAAAACCGCGCATATCGGCTTGGTTGTTAAGGAAGAAAACGTGAAAAAAGAGATAGCTCGATACCGCGAGAAAAACCGTGATGAATACGTAGGCAATAGGCGAAATGAAATACGATTTAAACTCTTTTTTGAAGATGGCAATGGTTTTCTGCATAAATTAACCCCTCGTCAACTGGATGAATACATCTTCTAGACTTGCGGTTTCGTGTTTAAGCTCCGCAAGGCTCCAACCATTCGACACCGCGCAACGAAATATGGCTTCCCCAAGATCCTCGGCGCCGTCGACGAACGCTTCGGCGATAATCCAGTCGCCCGCCGGCTTTGTCGCCACCTGCGTGATGCCGGGAACAGTTCCGAGCGCATTTTTGACAACGGTGGGATCTGCCTTGACACGGACAACGTATCGGTTTCCTCTGGCTGAATTCGCGGTAAGCTCCTCCGCTGTACCGCTGCCGACAATCTGGCCGTTATTGATGATCATGATGCGATTACAGGTGGCGCTTACTTCGGAGAGGATATGCGAACAGTAAATCACGGTCTTCTGCGCGCCGATTTGCCTAATAAGTTGGCGAATTTCAATGATCTGGTTCGGGTCGAGTCCGGAGGTCGGCTCATCGAGGATCAAAAGGTCAGGGTTATGCATCATCGCCTGGGCAAGTCCCACCCTCTGGCGATACCCTTTTGAAAGATGGGCGATCTGACGATTCTCCATCCCTGTAAGGCTGCATACTGTGAACATCTCATCGACCCGGCTCCTGAGCTTTCCCCCGGAAAGGTTGCGGATTTCGCCGACAAAGGTCAGGTATTCCCCTACCGTCATATCACTATAGAGTGGGTTATTTTCAGCGAGGTAACCGATTCTTCTGCGCACTTCAAGGCTGTCGTTCACCGTATCCAGTCCATCAACGCGCACGGTTCCTGAAGTGGCCGGAATATAGCAGGTAATTATGCGCATGGTCGTTGTTTTACCCGCTCCGTTCGGCCCCAGAAATCCAAGAATCTCTCCTTTGGGAATCTGGAAATTCAAATTCTTGACGGCATAGACTTCGCCGAAACTTTTGTTGAGGTTTCGTACATCGAGCATAAAGGAATTAGTCATAGAGTCCCACACTCCCGCCGTTAAAAAGATCGCGTGAATGATTAATACATAATTGGTTATTTGCAGTATCGCTGGGTTTCGATGCCGCTCCTGCGACCCTGCTCCGCTAATCGCGGCGCATACCTGCGCTGGTCCAGAGCTTTGGTTGATTAAGCACGATGCGGCATTACTGCAAGAATTACATTTCGATCAGGTTTTGAAATTATTGCCAAAATTCGGGCGGAAATTTACGAAAAGGTTTAAGCCCGGGCGTTCCTTCTGTCGGTCTGACAGCAAGGACCTACCCTTCCCTGGTTTTGGCATTCTGAATCTGGACGCGTATTTCCTGTGCAATTTTTTTAATGTTTTGAAGGCACTTTCGCGATCGGGTTCCGGCGGATTTGTTGCCGCGCTCAAACTTTTCGTACTCAGCCTTGAGAAGTTCTACCTCATCGACCAATTTTTGAAGACTCATATAATCCTCCCTATGTGAATGTGAAAGTGAAAAATAGTATGGTGAATGCTTTCCGCTCAAATCCCTGTTTTGGGAGTATTAATATCGTAATTGACCACTTTAATGCGCCAGAAAAAGTTATTGGGCTTGAGTGAGCTGCGGACGATCGGCACCGGAGACTATCGTTACTACAAGTTCATTATATAGTATAATCCAGCCGACCGTCGCAGCAGTTGCAGCACAGGAAAAAGCGAGGCAGTTTCGTCCCTAAGCCACTCGCGCAAGCGCGAAGAGGTGCCTTTGCGCTCGACAATATTCGCGTCTTTACCAAGTCCGGTGGACTTTCGAAGCCAGTCGAGAGCGTCCTCATACCCCCCCAGCGTATCAATCAGGTGGATCGATAGTGCTTGACGTCCAGTAAACACGCGTCCATCGGCGTAACGGGCGATGGAATTGCGGCTCATGCCACGTCCCGCGGCGACATCATCGATGAACTGCTCATGTGTATCCTTGAGCAGTTCATCGATGAATTTTTTTTCATCCTCGGTCATTCGGCGATAGGGGCTGCCGATATCCTTCATTTTCCCTGCCGTAAATACGCGGAATTCGATGCCGACTTTTTTTGCGAGTTCCTCGAAAAGAGGCAGGGTAAAAATGACGCCGATGCTTCCAGTAAGGGTGCCAGGATCAGCGAAGATTTTCGTACCCGGGCTCGCGATATAATAGCCTCCGGATGCAGCAACCGTTCCCATGCTGACAACAAGCGGTTTCGACGTTTCACGGAAGCGCAGCATCTCCCGATAGATCTCCTGGGACGGAGCGACAGCGCCGCCCGGCGAATCGATACGTACAATGACACCTGCGATAGAATTATCAAAACGAAGAGATCGGATCTGACGGACATAATCGTCGGACTCGACTATGGTACCCTTGATCTGCACGAGGCCGATAGATTTGAAGGAGACAAAGGGGTTGGCGCCTTCTCGTTCCCGGTTCCCGCGAAGAAACAGAATCATGCCGATCAGAACCGGAAGCGCGATGATACCCGCAATGAGCCACTTCTGGAATAATTTCATGGGGTTCGGCTTTTTTCCACTTTGATCACCTCTCCGGGCGCTACCATGGAATCGGGACGGAGATTATTATCGCGAGATAATTTTTCAAGCGGGATGCCGAAGGCTGAGGCAATGAGTGGCAGAGTATCGCCATTGCGAACTTTATAATAAACGATACCCTTCCCTCCCTCTTCCTGGCTTGCGGAAGCAACCGAGGCCACCGCCTCCGGCGGCAGAGGGAGAACAATCGTCGTCCCCAAGCGAAGGATGCTATTACTACGTAGATGGTTGAAAGAGAGCAATGTCTGCAGCGGAAGGGAAAATTTCCGGGAAATAGAATAGAGATTGTCGCCGCGCTGAACCGTGTAAAGGTATGTACCGGTCGTATCCGACCGGTCGGCGATGCGCGAAGAATCACTCGACACGACAACTTCCGCCGATGTAATGCGCTTTTCCTCGACAACTGCTGTTCTTAGGGCAGTAAGCCTGAGCGTGTCGCCTGCTTTGATCGTAGGCTGCGATGAGTCAATCGTGTTCCAGGCGAAAAGATCACTCATCTTCACCCCGGCCCGTCGAGCAATCGAGTACGGCGTATCGCCGGCCTGAACAACATAGAGCGCATTACCGGCAATAGTTCCGACCTCCGGAACGGAGGCCTCGATGGTCTCCGCAGCAAAAGCCGGCCGCACGATCAAGGTGCGGCCCGGCCGCAGCGTAGAGGCGATAGAAAGTTGGTTCCAGCGGCAGAGTTGCGCCCTACTCACATGAAACCTGCGGGCGATTTTACTGATGCAATCGCCTTTTTTGATCCGGTACACAACGGCGTCGCCATACGTTTCCTCCTCATAAGCATTGACAGGAGGAATATAGGCGGTCATTTCAACGGTAGCCGTGGAATCCTCGGGGCGCTGAGGCAGGAACAGATATCGGCCTGGCACAAGGCGGACGCGCTTCAGCCGGTTGATCGCCATGATATCCGTGGCAGAAATATTGAAATCGGCGGCTATTTTCTGAAGGTTATCGGTGCGCTTGATCTGATAATGGCACCATCTAACCTTTTTTTCTTCAGGAAGCAGGGCATAAAAGCTTTCAAAGGACGCTTTATAGCCGGCGGGAAGGTACAGTACCGAGTTGGTAGCGTCTGGTGGCGTACACCACCGCAAAATGTGCGGATTCAACTTTTTCAAGGAGTCGCACGGAATGCCGATGCCCTGCGCGATATCCTCGAGGCGGATACAATCATTGAGGAGCACGGTGTCCATCAACAGTGAATCGTCGGGAAGAACCGGAATGTTAAAGTTTTGCGGATTTTTTGCGATGGTTACGGCGGCGAGATAAGTCGGCACATACCCTTTTGTCTGGGCAGGCAGCCGCAGCTTCCAGTAGTCTTGCGTGTTGCAACGGGCAATCGACCGACTTACCCCGTTTTCCCCGCAATTGTATGCCGCCAGCGCCAGATACCAATCGCCGAAATCGCCGTAAAGTTTTTTGAGATACATAACGGCAGCCTGAGTTGACCGGATCGGATCGCGGCGTTCGTCGATCCAGTAGGAGCGGTGCAACCCGTAAAGGCTGCCTGTCGAAGCGATGAATTGCCATATGCCCGCGGCGCACGCACAGGAGTAGGCCATGGGGTTGAAGGCGCTCTCGATAAGCGGCAAATAAGCCAGGTCCTGCGGCAGGCCGCTGTCGGCAAACATCTTCCGCATTGACAGCAGGTAATTTGACGCGC
Source organism: Chitinispirillaceae bacterium (assembly GCA_049521335.1). GTDB lineage: Bacteria > Fibrobacterota > Chitinivibrionia > Chitinivibrionales > Chitinispirillaceae > BOG-1184. Next base: position 21,344 of record JBEKOX010000020.1, on the reverse strand, counting down.
GGGGAAACCATTTGTCAATAGTATTCTTCCTGTTTTTCACGTAAAAGAGTATGGCGCGACGTACCTTATCGTTCCACACCATTGGAATGTCGTAAGAGGTGTTGTTCTGGATTCCGAGCACCGCAATGGAAGCGCTGTCGGAGGCGGGTATTTTTATGGAATCAAGCGAGCGACCCACCTGCCATTGGAATACCGATGCGGCGATTTCATCGGGAAGCGAAAAGGATTTCGGCATTTCTTCCTCGTAGATCGCGATAATATCGTCGATGTACCGTGAGGCAGGAAACCGATCGCTCTGGCCCTGCGCATCGATAACCAGAATGCTCTTCACCGCAATGCGGAGAAGGGAGTCGGCAACAGTATAATTGCTGTCACGACAGAATAACCGGGCATCGGCGATAAGATTGCCCGGATCTGCGGAGACCGTGTCGGCATCGTCGGTCGTATCGAGCGCGCACGTATTGGCAACGGTCAAAGAATCAGTGTTGATCAGTGTCTTTATGGCGCCAGGCATCGAAAGGGAATCTTTTACAATTTCCGGGTTTTTTTTCACCTCGTTCAGAACAGAAATTTTTTTGCTCGCTGAGCCGCATCCGCAGGCCATAAGCGCAAGCACCATGCTTGTAAAAAGAAAGCACAGCGCATTGTTCCCGGAGAAAACCCGAATTCGATGGAGAAAAAACTCCAAAATCACCTCCGCCATTTCAGCTGTTACAGCTTAAATTCAGAAACTACTGTAATAAACACAGAATGGCAGAAGAAAACCTCTACTGCCATCATTTCTAAATGGGGAAGAATATCCCCATCCTATAAATTACGTTATTGATCACGTAAGATGGTAATACATATTATCATAAACATTGTTATTAGAGAATAAATCGTAAGGGTGAGAAGCAATCAAAGGGAAAAACATGTTTTTAAAACTCGAGATCTCCAACTTTCCTGTAGCACCGGAACTAAATTATTTTGGAAATTTTGCAACCATCTCAATCCGCACCCAATCGTTTTTTTCCGGTAGACGGAATGCCTTTCTGGCGAATTCACCGGGAGAAAATTTGAAGCCGGGAACGATGGTTACCCGCGACGTTATGTCATGGTCGCATTCGACTGTGCACCGGCTGATGATTTTTTTTCTGAGCGATTCACTGGATAGACGGTAATCTGTAGATGTCGATCCTGTTTTACATAGCGTATATCTCAAAGACTTCATCGCGAAGTACTCTGCGGGATCGAAAGGGAAGGGCGAGCGGAAAACGATCTCTACTGTGTAGTCCGCTTCAGGTTTCGTCGCACCGATAAGGGTCAACGTTTCACCAAGAAGGGCAACAACTGTCCGGATAAACCCAGGATCGCCCAGGCGTTGACGAACCGTTTCATCAGCCGGCCGGAGCCAGCCCAACGAGACCGTATCGTCCCCCGTTACCCTTTCCCACCCCATGATCCCGGCGACGCGCGACCCGCGATTGCCCCAATACGCCGGCACCAGTGCCGGGTCGGCAATGAGAAGTGCTTTCGCCAGCAAGGTTCCTCGCATGGCGACCGGAACACCAGCGAGGGCAGCAGAAACCCAAACCCGGAAATGAACAGTTGTTTTTTTCGCGCGGGTTGTTGCGAGAAGTTCACGGAATTGCTCACTGGAAAGATGAGCATCTTCCTGTAAGGCAGATGGCAGATGAACGGCCACTCGATGGATCGCCTCTCCTGCGGAGGTACTCTCGGCAATCATCGGTTCTTCGTGGTAACCCTGAGCTTCACATCGCCTTGAGGATTCCCACTGTGTTGCCAGATAGGTTTCACTTACACCAATAGTTATGCCGCTCCACGGTTTTTCCCAGCGGGTTTCCGGGGTATGCCCCTTAAAGAGCGTTTCGACCGATATGCCACGTTTCGTCAATTGCTGCAAGATAGAATCGATGAGGACAGTGGGAATCCCCCGATAGTACACGAACCCGATCGCATCGCATGCGTCCCGGATCGCGGCGGCAACGCGCTGGTCGGCAATGCGTACGAGGAGCTGCGACAGCCAATATTCCGAGGGCTCGGAAGAGGCCCGGAATTCAAATCCGGCAGCCCGCACGAGCCGTTCGGTGGTCAGCACCACGGCGCGGCAGGTTCCAGCTTCCGGAGCGTCTTCGAATTCAAGCGGCGTCCAGGGAAACCGCACTAAAATAGTTACCGAGAAAATGATACGTGGTTGCCGCTTTGTACTCTGTAGAATCTCGCGCATAAACGCGAGCAGGTTGCGGAACTCATCATAATCGGCCTGCTGTTCGATTCCGGTGGCAATAAGAAAGATTTTGAGCTCTCGGATCGGTGCGGTGAGCAGGGCAATCAGGCCTTGTCGTAATTCGCGTTCGTCCAAGCTTTTGTGCAAGTAGCTCCGCAGTCTCGGCGATATGCCTTCAATGCTGCATGTCAGGTTTGTCTTCCCGACGGCATGGAGAAATTTCAGAATATCCGGATCCTTTGCAATCGAGTCAAGCCTCTGGCTTTTGAGACCAATCGTGGGAAACAGGGGTGCAAGCTCGGCAAGGAGGCGATGGAATTGGCGATGCATGGAGAAATTGAAGCTGTAGAGTTCAAGTTTTTCGACCGCCATGCCTGCCTTGAGTCGCAGGGCGGCATCACGTAGGAATGCGACATCGAACTCACGGTAGGGCTTACGTCCAAAGCTCTCCGCGCAGAAGCTACAGGAACAGGCGCACCCTTCGCTGATCTGCAAGCTCGCTGTCCCGATGTTTCCCCCGTCGTACAGGATCGGCCCGCGTTCGAGCAATTGTCCCGCCGGAAGGAGAGGCGCGTGGAAGACGGTGGTTGCGACCGGGCCGACGGCCCGGAAAAAACCCGGGATCGAACGAAGATCGTCCAGGATCGCACACTTATCGCGGTTCCCGGCGAAGCCATTTTTGCACACGGAGAAAAGGCGCAGGATTGTACCGGCATCCTCACCGACGAAAATGCCGTCAACGCATGGATCCTCGCCCGGTAGGAACGATGAATGCAGAGCGCCCGCACCGCCGAGAATGACAAGCGGGCATGCAGGATCGGCCATGCGCTCCCGCCCAGATGTGGGTATACCGCTCTTACGCAACATAGGCGCAACATTCAGAAGCTCCTGGACGATAGAGAGCGAAAACGCGATTACGTTGAAATCGCGAGCCGAGCGTTTGCTTGTCGTTCCAAGAAGCAAGGGAACCCCGTCGCGGGCGAACACTTCCGCGTCCCTGGGCGGCGGCAGATATGCTGTGTCGGGGTATACTCCGGGAATACCCGCTACAATCTGGTACAGCAGCTTATGCGTGAACGAATCGGCGGTATCCCGGTAGGTCGAAAGTCTCGCGATGAGCACGCGCAGCGGCGCGGCCGCGAAGATCCCGACCGGGAGGGTATTCGGCTCTCCGCCACGAAGCCACAAACCGTATCCGGACAGGGAAGGGTAGACTTTTTCGTACCAAGGAGAAAAATCCATCCTTACTTACTCATTTCAAGCATCGCCCTGAGCGCTCCGCGCGCTTTTTGCGCAATATCGGCAGGCACGCGGATCACTTCGCCGCCTATTCCTTCGAGCGCATCCTTCACCGCCGCGAGGGAACCCTTTCGCATGTTCGAACAGATGACAGTATCCGATACAGGATAGAATTTTTTCCCCCCGTTCTGTTTCTGCAGAGTATGCAGGAGACCGATCTCCGTGGCGATGATAAATTCGGTGCACTCGCTATTTTTTACGAAAGAGCACATACCTCCCGTGGAGAGCACCTGGTCGGCAAGACGCCGGCTTTCGGACGGCGCTTCGGGGTGGATCAGAAGAAGCGCTGCGGGATGGGCAGTGCGAGCCACGGTGATCATCGCTGGCGTAATCCGTGCATGGGTGGGGCAAAAACCTTTCCAGAGAATAATGTCGCGACCGGTTTTTTCGGCCACATAGTCGCCAAGGTATCGGTCGGGCACAAAGATGATTCTCTCGTTTGGCGGAAGTTTGCGGGCAATGGCGACAGCGTTCGAGCTCGTGACGCAGATATCGGACAGCGCCTTGACATCGGCGGTTGAATTGACATAACATAAAATACGCCGGTCGGGATATTTTGCCCGAAGCACAGTGAGGTCGGCAGCCGTTATCATATCGGCCATTGGGCAGCCCGCGCTCGGCGTCGCGAGAATCACGGTTTTATCCTGGTTCAGGATTGCAGCGGTCTCGGCCATGAAACGGACGCCACAGAAAATAATCGTATCGGCCGTCACGCGCGTCGCCTCAAGGCTCAGGCCGTAAGAGTCGCCGACGAAATCCGCAGCATCCTGCACCTCCCCGGGCTGGTAGGTGTGGGAGAGAATCACCGCATTTTTCTCTTTTTTAAGTCGCAGGACGTCGGCCAGCAGGCTGCTCTTAATTCCCGGGTTATGGACGAAAGGCGAGAGCGAGCGGAGCTTCTCCACGATAGGCGGCATGGCTGCGATGACCGCGTCGATATCGGCCTCGGTGGTATAGCGCGACAGGGAGAACCGGGTCGAGCTGTGGGCGAATGTGTAGGGAATGCCCATGGAAAGCATTACGTGCGACGGTTCGAGCGACCCGGTAGTACAGGCGGATCCCGATGAGGCGGCGATGCCAAGCTCGTCGAGGTGGAGAAGGATCGCTTCGCCTTCGATGGACTCGAAGCTCATGTTCAACGTAGTGGAGAGCCGTTCGGTTTTGTGACCATTAAGCTTGGCGGCAGGACAAGTACGCAGAAGTGCCTCCTCAAGCTTATCGCGTAAAAACTTCATACGGGCGGAGTCTTCGGCCATGTTTTTTTGCGCGAGTTCTGCCGCGCACCCGAGCCCGACAATGTAAGCGACATTTTCCGTGCCGGCGCGCAAGCCGCGTTCCTGATGGCCGCCATGCAAAAGCGGGTCGAGATCGGTTCCTTTCCTTATGAATATAACCCCGATTCCCTTGGGCGCATGCAGCTTGTGGCCAGAGAGCGAAAGCAGGTCCACCGGAGTCTTACGGAGATCGATCGGCACTTTACCCGCGGTCTGCACCGCATCGGTATGCATAGTGCCACCACGCTCCCTGACCAGCGTCGCGAGATCGTGGATCGGAAAAAGAACGCCGGTTTCATTGTTCGCCCACATGAGCGAAACGATTGTGTGCTCGTCGATGATTGCCGCGTCGAATTCTTCAATTGCAAGGAGTCCCTCTCCGTCAACGTTGATTTCAGTCAGTGATGCGCCCTTCTGCTTCAGGTAGCGCGCCGTGTTCCGAACTGCGGGGTGCTCCACCGTCGAGGTCACGATCCCGGATCTGGCGCCGTGAACGGCGCAGAAACCCTTGAGGGCGAAGTTGTCGCTCTCCGAACCACAACTGGTAAAGAAGATCTCCTCGGGAAGAGCGTTAAGCAGGGCGGCAACCTGCTCGCGCGCCCGTTCGACATATCGTTTCAAAAGCCCGCCGAACCTATGAATACTGGACGGGTTGCCGTACTGGTCCTTGAAGAACGGCAGCATAGCCTCCAGCACCTCCGGCGCAACGGCGGTGGTGGCATTATTATCAAGGTATATCTCTTTCCCGATAGTGCTAATGCTCATGAAAACCCCATTCTCTCGAGAAGATTGATGCACGAACAGCGAAAGCGCTCTTTGTACACCGGCTGTTTTTTTCAGGCTGTTGAATAAAAATACAACGCTACTTCATTTTACGAACGCGTTCGCAGCAGCCGTAGCAGGAGACAGTACGGATCCTGTTTTTGCGTTGAAGTGCTCATAATTTAATGAATTCAATCGTAATGGAAGATTATTCCAAAACACGCTTATGAAACTTTATAAATGTCCCTTTATGATACTCCTCAAATGCCAGTTCCAACTCCTCCCGGGTATTCATGACGATGGGTCCGTACCACGCCACCGGCTCGCCTATGGGCTTGCCCGAAAAGAGCAGAAAACGAGCACGTTCATCACTGGTAGTGGAGACTTTGATCCACTCACCGTCGCCGAACAGAACGAGACTTCCATTAGTCAGCCACGACTCCCGTTGAAAATCGAAATAATTGGCCCCTTCAGCCTCGTAGCCGAACGGATTCTTCTCGCCGCAGAAGCGCGCCTTGCCTTCGATGATATAGGCGAGCACCGTATGTCCCGGTTTGGTCGACCGAGAAAATTCCGTTTCGGCGGGAACAGTGATGTCGAGATACTCCGGGTCGGTCACGATATCGGTCACCGGCCCGTTCGTTCCGTTCGCCGAGCCGCAGATGATTCGCATCGTCACCCCGTTATCCGAGGTCACAACAGGAATCCGATCACTCTTTACGTCGCGGTAGCGCGGGTCCATCATCTTGTGGGAAGCAGGCAGGTTGGCCCATAGCTGGAACCCCTCCAAGCGTCCCAATCCGTCGCCCTTGGGCATCTCCTGATGGATGATCCCACTTCCGGCTGTCATCCACTGAACGTCTCCGCCGCCAATCACTCCCGAGTTCCCCATCGAATCACCGTGTTCGACATCGCCCGCAAGCACGTACGTAATGGTCTCGATGCCACGGTGGGGATGCCACGGGAAACCGGGCAGGAAATGGCGCGGATTATCGGCACGAAAATCATCCAAGAGCAAGAACGGATCGAAGAGCGGCGTCTCGCCGAAGCCGAACGCCCGTTTCAGATGAACCCCCGCCCCCTCTATGGTAGGCTTGCTCTTGAATACTTTACGGATCTTCCGTATTTTATCCATTTGTGAACCCCTTTAAGAAAGTAAATGGTTGGAGATTTGGCGGATTTTCTGTTACGGCTTCCTTCTTCTTTCCCTATGGCAAAGCCCCTGGCCAAACGATCTTTTTTTGCGCCATCGTTCAAACTTCCGCGCTTATGCTCTCTTCCTCCTCACCTTTCCACCTGCGCCATCATGGCAGTTCCATACCGTTCCCCCAATGTTCCATGCGCAAGTGAGTTCAGTTCCTCAAGGTCTGCACTCGAAAGCACCAGTGTGGTTGCCGCACAGTTCTCTTCCAGATAACGTATCCGCTTGGTGCCTGGAATCGGCACCACCTCTTCACCCTGATGCAGGGTCCATGCAATGGCTACCTGTGCGGGCGTTGCGCCGTGCTTCTTCGCGACTTTCTCGACCGAAGCGATGATCCGCCGATTCGCGGTCAGATGCTCACCCTGGTAGCGAGGATCGGTGCGACGATAATCGCCTTGCGGAATGTCATCCAAACTCCTGATCCCGCCGGTCAGGAATCCCCGACCGAGCGGTGAAAACGGCACGAGGCCGATGCCGAGTTCCCGGATCGTGGGAAGGATCCGCTCCTCAATCCCCCGCTCCCAGAGTGAATATTCGGACTGCAGGACCGAAATTTTGCGTTCCTTATGCGCTCGCCGTATGGTCTCCGGTCCGGCTTCGGAGAGGCCGATATACCGTACTTTGCCTTTATCAATGAGATCGCCGACAGTGCCGACGACGTCCTCGATCGGCACTGTCGGATCCACTCGATGCTGGTAGAGCAGATCGATGTAATCAACCCCGAGCCGCTTGAGGGAGCCGTCGCACGCCGCTCTGATTTTTTCCGGGCGACTGCACATAGTATAGGGGAATGACCCCTGAATAGCGAATCCGAATTTCGTGGCGATAATCGCGCGCTCGCGCCGTCTGGTAAGCGCCCTGCCGAGCAACACTTCGTTTGTGAAAGGACCGTATATCTCAGCGGTATCGAAAAAATTGACACCCAGCTCCAGCGCCCGGTGAATTACCCGGATCGACTCCTCGTCCATCCTGTCCGCCGGCGTTCCATATGCTTGACTCATGCCCATGCATCCAAGCCCGATACACGACACCTCCAGGCCTTCTTTTCCGAGTTTACGTTTGTTCATCGTTCCTCCTGCCAGTGATTGAAAGCGGTGACCGGGAAGATGCCGTCTGTTTTAAGTTCGCTTTGGGAAATAATGGGGAATAAAAAGAAGGAATTTTAGAGTTTTCCATTGGCTTTTTTGGAGTCATTACGGTATTAATAGCGTGTTGGGTATTGGTGACTATGCGAAATAACCATCTGCAGAGTGGCGGTTTTTCGGAATCTTTCACTATCCCCCAATCAAAGCTTTTTCTGCCGTCTGGATAAAGGCCAGAATCAATTTCATAATGACTTATTTTTGGATTTTATTCCTGAATCCTTTCCCCCGTCATCTTCTCGATGTATTCTTTCAGCGTCGCGATGATCTGCATCTCCGGCACTTTTTTTACCGTTTTCCCTTTTACAAAGAGGAGCCCCTCGCCATTACCGCCCGCGATACCCACGTCCGCTTCGCGCGCTTCGCCAGGACCGTTCACCACGCATCCCATGACCGCGACGCGCAGGGACGCTTTAATCGGTGCAACAAGCGCTTCGACTTCGGCGGCAAGTTTCGCTACGTCGATCTGCGTTCGACCGCAGGTCGGGCAGGCAATTACCGACGGCCCGTCCATGAGACCCAGGCATTTGAGAATCTCCTTTGCCGCAAAGAGTTCTTCGACGGGGTCTCCGGCAAGCGATACTCGGATCGTATCGCCGATGCCTTCCGCCAGAAGCGCCCCGATCCCCACCGCCGAGCGGATGGAACCGCTGCGCACTGTGCCAGACTCCGTGATACCGATATGCTGGGGAACGTCGCTCTTTTCAGAATATAGGCGGCACGCCTCGATGGTCGTGACCACATCGCTTGCCTTGATGGAAATAATGACGTCGCCGAAATCAAACCGATCCATGAGCGCAATGGCGCTCTGCGCGCTCTCGACCAGCGCTTGCGGGGAGGGCGAACCGAACTTTTCGAGAACCGGCTTTTCGAGCGAACCGGCATTTACCCCTATGCGTAAAGGGATGTGCGCCGACCTGGCGGCGTCAACGACCATCCTCAGCCGCTCAGGGGAACCGATGTTGCCGGGATTGATCCGTACCTTGTCGGCGCCCGCCTCGATGGCGCCGATAGCAAGCGTGTGCCGGAAATGGACATCTGCGACAAGCGGCACGTTCGTAGTCAGTCGGATGGTCCGGAAAGCAAGCAGCGCCTCTTCGTCCGGAACAGCCAGCCGAACGATGCTACATCCCGCAGTGCAGAGGCGTTCGATCTGGCCGAGGGTCGCCTCAACATCGGCGGTATCGGTATTCGCCATCGACTGGATGACAAGGGGTGCGCCGCCGCCGATTGGTATGCCGCGAACCTTGATCTGCCGGGTTATTTTTCGGACAACCATAGGTTAAAAATATACGATCTATCGCTCGATCATGGTAAGCCAAAGCGAGCATCGGGGAAGCGGAACCGAAAAAAAAGGACGACCGGTTGGCCGTCCCACAGGTAACCGCCGCCCTTACCTGGCCGGGCGGCACCAGGAGTCAACGCTATTTTGCCAACACCTTCCACTCGACTCGACGGTTGGCCTGGTTGCAGGCATCGTCGTTCCCACAGCCGGTTCTTGCAAGCCGCTCCTTACCGTAGGAGGTGGTCTCGATCCGATCACCGCTGATCCCGTAGGAGGTGAGGTATTGTTTCACCGCCTTGGCGCGCTTCTCACCCAAACCCATATTGTACTCCTCGGAACCGCGTTCATCGCAATTACCCTCGGCAAGGACGCGAAAGGACACGTGGTCCTGAAGAAATTTGGCGGCAATGCCGAGGCTTGCGACGGCATCGGACCTAAGGTCGTATTTGTCAAAGTCGAAATAGACAGTTTGCAGGGCCTTCAACGCCTCCGCATCCATGTCGACCGGCTTGAACTCCTCGGGAGGTGGAGGGGTCGGTGTTTCAACCTTCGGGGTTTCGACTGGCGCGGGGGGCTTGGATTCCGGTAGCGCAGGTTGGGGCATTTTCGCGGCGTGATGGCAGCCGACGAGACAGAGACTTGCCGCTGTAACAGCGAGCATTGCTACTTGAGAAAATATTTTCATAGGTTCCTCCTGATTATAACCTTTAATTATAATCGATCTACGTTTCAAAAAGAGAGTACGTTTGTATAATCTCTTTATTGCCTTGAATAATATAAAATCGGCCACGCCACATTGCAAAAAAATTCGATTCCCTGTCTTCCCTTTCGTAAATTTGTATAGACAGAACGCCTTCGCTTTCTACGCCTCCGCCTCATGCTGACGTCGTTTCTCTGGGTGGATAGCAGCCCCCTGGCTGGCACCAAATACTTCTTGTTATCAGCAAGGAATTTTGAAAATAATAGCGAATATCGTGCCGAGAACACGCTGCCGAAACCGTTTTATGTATTTTTGGTGAGAACGATTTGATCGATCCTGAGGGCATTTTCCTGCAATGAACCAACGATTATACACTATCCGACAGCGATTCAACCGACCGCAATGCGGAAATATTGTGAAAACGGTGCACCGTGAGGTCTCGGTGTTGAAAAAATGCTTCGCCCCGGGCGCGGCAATCGCCGTTGCAGTAGGAAGCCGAGGCATTGCCGGAATAGATCAAATCGTAAAAACGGTTGTGCAGATGGTTCTGCAGGCTGGCGCTCAGCCATTCATTGTTCCTGCAATGGGAAGTCACGGCAGCGGCACTCCTGAAGGCCAGGTCAAAATCCTCGCCGAAGCAGGAATTATCGAAGAGGTCATAGGCGCACCGATCCGCGCATCAATGGAAGTTGTTGAATTACCAGGTATTGACATCGGCAATCAGGTTTTCATGGATCGCATCGCCTATGAATCCGATGGGGTTATTCTCATCAACCGCATCAAGCCGCATACCGATTTCCATGGTCGGTACGAAAGCGGTCTGGTCAAGATGGCAGTTATCGGGCTCGGCAAGCATGCCGCCGCCGTAGAGGTCCACTCATTCGGCATCTCGGAACTTGCGGAACGGATCCCCCTTTCGTTTAACAAAATCCTGCAATCCGGCAAAATCCTGTTCGGATTGGGTCTGGTTGAAAATGCCTATGATCAAACGGCGCATATAGAAGCCATCCCGGCCGGTCGAATTCTCGACCGGGAACCAGAGCTTCTCGATATGGCGCGCCGGAACATGCCGAAACTTCCCGTGGAGGATATCGATGTCCTGATTATTGACCGCATTGGTAAAGAGATAAGCGGGGTCGGCATGGACCCGAACATCATCGGCCGGCTCGCCATTCGCGGTCAGGAAGAGCCACATTCTCCGCGTATCAAAGCGATACTGGTCTCCGGACTCTCGGCCCATTCGTACGGTAACGCAATCGGCATGGGACTCGCCGACGTTATTACCCGGAAGCTTTATAATGCGGTCGATTTTGACGCCATGTATGTCAACGTGCGGGCGAGTCTCTTCCTGGAGCGGGTGAAAGTGCCGTTCATTGCCGAATCCGATGCCGAGGGATTTGCACTTGCACTTCGTTCCTGCGGCAGGATCGTTCCGGACGCAGAGCGTATTGTCCGCATTCGCGACACGCTGAGCCTGGAGACAGTTCAGGTATCAGGCGCGATTGTGAATGAATTGGGCAGCAGCGTTGAGGTAGCGGGCGATGCGCGACCCATTTTCGATGATAAAGGAGCATTGGTGAATGTATTTGAAGATTGAAGCGTCGGGGAATCTGCCTGGTCTTGCATAACGCTACTTACCTAATTTTATGAAGGAATTCATGAAAAGAGCGGCGGGAATATTTTTGCACCCTACTTCGCTTCCATCGCGGTTCGGCATCGGCGATCTGGGCGAGAGCGCGCGGAGATGGATCGACCTTTTAGCCGACAACCGGCAGCGGCTGTGGCAGGTGTGCCCTCTTGGCCCGACGGGTTATGGCGACTCCCCATATCAAAGCCTGTGTTCCTTTGCCGGCAACACGCTGATTATCGCGCCGACGCTTCTGGATGGTCTTTTGACCGATAGTGAACTTGCGGAATTTCCTCACCTGCCTGATGACGCGGTGGATTACGGTCGAGTCATTACAGAAAAAGAAAACCTCCTTCTCAAAGCCTATGGCCGTTTCCGGGACACGTCGGAGTTTACGGCTTTTTGCGGGCGAGAGCGCATGTGGCTGGATGATTTTGCCCTCTTCGCGGTAATTAAAGCCAGGCATGGCGGCAGAGCATGGATCGAGTGGGAATCCCCGCTCAAACTCAGGTGCCCCGATGCCCTTAAGGAATTGCGGGAGACGGAGCACGATGCAATCCGTTACCAGAAATTCCTCCAGTTTTTCTTTTGCCGGCAATGGACCAACCTGCGGGAATACGCAAAAAGAAGGAAGGTGCTGATTATCGGCGATATGCCGTATTACGTCGCGGGCGACAGCTCCGATACGTGGAGTGCGCCGCATCTCTTTGAACTCGATGAACAAGGGAACCCTTTGCGCCTCGCAGGAGTCCCTCCCGATTATTTCAGCGATACCGGACAGCTATGGGGCAATCCTCTGTATAGATGGGACATTATGCAGCGGGATTGCTATGCATGGTGGATAAGGCGCATCAGAAAATCGCTGGAATTTGTAGATTATCTCCGTCTCGACCATTTCCGGGGGTTCGATTCCTATTGGGCTGTTCCGGCCGGCAGTACGAGTGCGGCGAAAGGAACCTGGGAAGAAGGACCCGGAGAGGAGTTTTTTACCGCTATCAGGAACAACCTCGGGAAAGCGCCGCTTATCGCCGAGGACCTGGGCGATATCACGCCCCGTGTCGAGGAACTTCGTCGCCGAACCTGTCTCCCGGGAATGAAGGTACTCCAATTTGCCTTTGACGGCGATCCTGATAATAGCTACCTCCCGAGCAATGTCAATGCCGACAGCATCATGTATTCGGGCACGCATGATAACGACACCTCCTGCGGATGGTTTGCCTCCCTCAGCCGGAGCAGACACGCCTATGTCTGCCGTTATCTTGGTTGTAGGAAAACCAGCTTTATCAATCGATTTCTGCGGCTTGCGTATATGTCACCCTCACGTTTCTGCATCATCCCGCTTCAAGATATTCTGGGGCTTCCATCGAAAGATCGCATGAATACACCGGGAAGTGAATGCGGCAACTGGCGATGGCGCGTGCAGAAGGAGTACCTGCAGGAGAAGTACTTTGCGACTGCGGCGGATTTTACCGAAATTTATGGGAGAGCGGTCTGAGACATTATAACCATTTAACCTGACCACCATCGAAGGTCGGCATTTAAAGCATGGAAAAAACCGATGTCGTCATCATCGGGGCCGGTGTCGTAGGCCTTGCCATAGCGGAACGTCTTTCGCATACGGGTAGAAGCATCGTGGTGGTAGAGTACAACGACTCTTTCGGTCGCGAAACCTCTTCCCGCAATAGCGAAGTGATCCATGCAGGCTTCTATTATCCACCAGGTTCCCTCAAGGCGCGGCTCTGCGTCGAAGGGAATCGCCTCCTGTACGACTTCTGCCGGAAACATGGAATTCCACACCGCAGTTTAGGAAAGCTCCTCATCGCCCGCTCCCGCGATGAAGAGGAAAAAGTGCAAACACTCTTCGAGCAGGGAATTAGAAACGGCCTCGAAGGACTTGCGCTTCTCGATAAGCAAGGTATCGTTGCGCTCGAACCGGCCGTAGCCGGGAGCGCCGGCATGTTCAGCCCGTTTACCGGCATCCTCGACACCCACGCATTCATGAAGCGGCTGGAGCAGCTTGCCATGACGCGCGAGGTTATTTTCGCCTATAACTGCAAGGCTGTTGCCGTCACCCGCGTAAACGGAAGCTATGAAATCGGGGTCATTGATGCCGACGGGGCGCCGCTTGCGCTCGTGTGCGAGATGGTAATTAATGCCGCCGGGCTCAGTGCGGATCGCATTGCCGGTCTGGCAGGCATCGATCTCGACGCCGCAGAATATCGAATTCGGTATTGCAAGGGCGAATACTTCGGGGTCGCATCTCGCCATCGGGGAAAGCTCTCCCACCTGGTTTACCCTGCGCCCTCGCCGATCAGTTTAGGTATCCATTGCGTAGTCGGCCTCGATGGAAACCTTAAACTGGGTCCGAATGCCTTCTTCGTGGAATCAATCGACTATTCGGTTGATGCGACGCATGGCCGCGAGTTCTACCTCGCCGGCCGTACCCTGTGTCCCTTTATCGAAGAGCATGATCTTTCGCCTTCAATGGCGGGAATTCGACCAAAGTTACAGCAAATCGGGGAAACATTCCGGGATTTTGTCATTCAGGATGAGCGAGATCGCGGGCTTCCCGGCTTCATCAATCTTGTGGGAATAGAATCGCCCGGTCTCACCTCGTCACTTGCAATTGCAAATCTGGTGGCAATGCTGGCAAGCTAAGGAAAGGAGGAACGGAGGAGACATCACCACGTATTTTCGGTTGACTCATCCTTACTCTTGATCTATTTTAGACGGCTTAACCGGATTCTTAAATCTTCTCTATAACCACCCGGTTTTGAAAAATTCTATGGCAAAATCATTAAAATATTCGGATGCAGGCGTCGACATTGAGGTCTGGAACCTCGCGAAGAGGCGTATCGGCGAGCTGGTGAGCTCGACCTTTACCGGCGATGTTATCGGCGGGTTCGGTCAATTCGGCGGCATGTTCAGTGCCGCATCGCTAAAAAAAATGGACGATCCGGTGCTCGTTTCCTCAACTGATAGCGTAGGAACCAAGGTTAAAGTTGCCTTTGAGACTGGCATCCATTCTTCGGTCGGCGAGGATATTGTCAACCATTGTATCAACGATATCCTGGTACTCGGCGCCCGACCGCTTTTTTTTCTCGACTATATTGGCATCAATAAGCTGATTCCGGCTGTAGCGGAACAGATCATTCAGGGTCTTGCCCGCGCCTGCAAAGCAGGTGGTTGCGTGCTCATCGGCGGCGAGACCGCAGAAATGCCGGCCGTTTATTCAGCCGGCGAATATGATCTCGTTGGGTGTATCGTTGGCGTGGTCAATAAGGGCGGTATCGTTGACGGCCATACCATCGCTGCGGGCGATATCGCTATAGGGCTGCGTTCGAGCGGTTTGCATACGAACGGCTACAGTCTGGCAAGAAAGATTGTCAGAGAGGTTGCGGGCAAGAGGTATGGCGATCTCTTTGAACCGGCGGATAAGTCATTCGGCGAAGTGCTCCTTACCCCGCATCGCGCCTATGGCCCTGTTCTTAGGTTGATGGATCGAGGTCTGATCAAGGGATGCGCTCACATTACCGGCGGCGGCTTTCAGGACAATGTGGATAGGATCCTGCCCGGAGGCTGTGATGCGGTGATCGATACCAAGGCATGGATGCCGGACCCAATTTATGAATTCCTGCAAAAAGCCGGGAACGTTGAATCGGACGAAATGTACCACACCTTCAATATGGGCGTCGGCATGGTGCTTGTTGTCGATTCAAAAAATGCCGAAGCGGCGCTCAATGCACCCGAAATCACGACTTTTGAGCCGCGAGTCATCGGACGGGTCGTGAAAGGGGCGGGGAAAGTGATTCTGGAATACTGACACCATGAGTCAACCTCTCTATCTCTACAATACGGCTAGTCGCGCACAAGAGCGCTTTACAGCTCAGCACGACCCGGTCGGGATGTACTGCTGCGGTCCAACGGTCTATAACTATGCGCATATTGGCAACTTGCGTACCTACATCTTTGAAGACGTGCTGAAACGTGCGTTGCTCTCTCAAGGCTATTCCGTGCGTCATGTCCTCAATATCACCGATGTCGGCCACCTGGTTTCCGACGCCGATACCGGCGAAGATAAGATTGAGAAGGGCGCGCAACGGGAGGGGAAAAGCGTAGGGGATCTGGCTTCATTCTATACGCAGAAGTTCATGGAGAACCTGGCCGATCTCAATATTCTGAAAGCGGATCTCTACCCGAAGGCAACCGACCATATTCCCCAGATGATCGCCATGGTCCTGGAACTTGAAGCCAGGGGATTTACCTATCGAACCAATGATGGGATCTATTTCGATACGACGAGATTCCCGGCTTACGCGGACTTCGCCCGGCTTGACCCGGAATCCATCCGGCCGGGCGAGCGTGTTGCGATGGGAGCAAAACGGTCGCCGACCGATTTTTCGCTCTGGAAATTCTCGCCAAAGAATGCCAAACGACAAATGGAATGGGAAAGTCCCTGGGGCGTCGGATTCCCCGGATGGCATATCGAGTGCAGCGCCATGTCGCTCGCCTACCTGCCTCAGCCGATCGACATCCACGCCGGAGGCTCCGACCATATCCGGATACACCACACCAATGAAATTGCGCAGTCCGAGGCGGCTACCGGCAGGAAATTCGTGCGCTATTGGCTGCATGGAGAATTTTTAATCATCGATCGAGGCAAAATGGCCAAATCGGGCGGCAATTTCATCACGCTGAATGCGCTTAAAGCCGATGGTATTCCGCCGCTTGCTTACCGGCTATTTTGCTTCAGCGCTCATTATAGAAGCCCGCTCACCTACAGCCCCGAAGGAATAAAGGGCGCTAAAACAAGCTACCTGAACCTTCGCCGAAGCCTTGCCGGAATACCCGATCAAGGGATTGCCTATTGGCAAAACTCGGGCAACGTCCCGGATGATCGTCCGGAAGCGATCATCCCTCTTCTCGAAGACTTCTACCAAGCGGTTTACGACGACCTCAACATGCCTAAAGCCATGGCGGCATTGTGGGACATCGTCCGGGATGAAAAAATTTCTCATGGCCTTCGGCGAGCGGCGGCAGAAAAGGCCGATGAAATTCTCGGCCTCGACCTCCTTGCCGGGCTTCCGGAACAGCCTGTGGAAGAGTTCGCGGGTGCAACCGGTCCGATAAGGCTTTCATCTGCGGGAACGCTCAACGATGGACAAAAATTCGACATTGTTAAAAAAGTCGGGGAGCGCCAGAAAGCGCGTAGCGAAAAAAACTGGGCGGCGGCCGATATCCTGCGCAAGGAATTGGTTACCCTTGGCGCAATAGTCAAGGATCTACCGGACGGCAGCGCCGAAGTTCATTGTTAGCGATTGGCCCGGATTCCGATACCGCGCCTTGCCGTCAGCTGACTGATTCTACTTTGACCCTTCCAGTTCCAGAGCTTTCCGTTGCGTGGCCTTCACCGGATTACATACGTATAATCGCCGATTCAATTATTTTAGTAATAACTTTTTTGCGGTTTCCTGATACTGCCGTCGTAACCGCGGCGGCTACCGATAGGGAGGGTCCGGATGGGGAAAGATCAGATGGAGGGGTTGGAAAAGAACCTGAAGCGGCTCATGACAGGGTCCGAGATGGAAGAACAGTTTTTAAAGCGTCGCGAGGTATTCCTATGGGGGGAAATCGATGATGCTTCCGCCGAGGCTATTGTTAAGAGGATACTCTTTTTCGACGGGCAGTCGAGCGAAGATATAACGATCTTTATCAACAGCCCGGGAGGAGTCATCTCTTCCGGACTCGCGATTTACGATGCCATGCAGAAGGCAAAGTCCGATATTGCCGTGGTATGCATGGGTCAGGCTGCCAGCATGGCGGCGCTCATCCTCTGCGCCGGCACAAAGGGTAAGCGACAGGCATGGGAACATGCGCGGGTCCTCATTCACCAGCCGCTTATTTCGGGTAATATGTTCGGTCCCGCGTCGGATCTTCAGATTCAGGCCGAGGAGATGCTTCGCATCCGCGATAACCTGAATGAAATTCTCGCGGAGCACACCGGCCAGACCATTGCTAAAATTGCTGAAGACACCGACCGCGACTATTTCATGTCGGCCGAAGAGGCCAAAATTTACGGCATTATTGACCGGGTAATAAAAAAGAAATAATCACCATAGAGAGACGTTGCGCGCGATGTCTCAGCATGCCGTGGGGGATCATCTTTTTAAATAGGTAAATCGATAATAAATGTTCTCTCGAGACTGAAACATGACCCTCCCCACGCCCTACTATCTCATCCACGAAAAAAAACTGCTTCGAAATCTCAGGATCATTAAACATATCCGTGATGTTTCCGGCGCGAAGTCCCTCCTTGCCCTCAAGTGTTTTTCTACCTGGTCAGTGTTTGATCTCATGCGGGAGTACCTAGACGGCACCACTTCAAGCTCTCTCTTTGAAGCGCGGCTCGGCCATGAAAAATTCGGGAAAGAGACCCATGCCTATTGCGTCGCCTGGACTCCGGCAGAAATACGCCTAGTCAAGCAATACGCCGAAACGATTATTTTCAACTCGGCTTCCCAACTCAAGCGGTATTATGGCGATGTCAAGGGGAAGAACATCGGCGTGCGGATCAATCCGGGCGTCAGTTATTCTCATTTCGATGCCGCTGACCCGGCGCGGCGCTACTGCCGGCTCGGGGTGACCGACGATGCGGAGTTGCATGAACTGCTGCCGGTGTTGCGGGGCGTCATGTTTCATTTCAATTGCGAAAATGATGATGTCGATAACTTTGCCGGAAATCTCGATTTGATCGGGATGCGCTATGGCGACATTTTATCCGGCTTGGAGTGGATCAGTCTCGGCGGCGGCCTGTTTTTTACTAAAAACAAGTACCCGCTGGAGAAATTCTGTCGCGTTCTCAAGGATTTTGCGAGGCGTTTTTCCCTGCAGGTCTATCTCGAACCCGGCGAAGCGGCGGTCACCCGCTCGACCGAGCTCGTGACCACGGTCACCGACATCGTCCATAACGAAGCGGATATTGCTATAGTCAATGCCTCGATCGAGGCGCACATGCTTGATCTGCTGATTTACGGATTATCGGCCAAAATCGAACAACCCCGGGACGGCAGACGGATCGGCCATGTTTATACGATCGCCGGACGCTCGTGCCTGGCCGGCGATATTTTCGGGACGTTCACGTTTCCGCGCCGGCTTCGCGTCGGCTCGCCGGTGCGCATCGCGGATGCCGGAGGATATACCATGGTCAAGAAGAACTGGTTCAACGGCCTCTCGATGCCCTCGATCGCAGTCAAACGTCTTGACGGATCGGTTGAGCCGGTCCGCAGTTTCGTTTACAATGACTTTTTGAATCATCTATCGTAGTACCGGGAGGAAAACATGAGAAAAAAAGACGTTCTCATCATCGGCGCGGGCGGCGTCGCCCATGTGGCGGCGCACAAGGTAGCGCAGAACAACGATGTATTGGGCGACCTCTGCATCGCCTCGAGAACCCTCTCAAAATGCGATAAGATCATCGAAAGCATAAAACGCAAGGGAAGCATTAAAAACCCCCGCCGAAGGATTTACTCCCGCCAGATCGACGCCATGGATGTCCCTGCGCTCATTCAGCTCATCGAAGAAACCAAATCGGACATTGTCATCAACCTCGGGCAATCATTTGTCAATATGTCGGTGCTGGAAGCGTGCATACAGACCGGCGTCGCCTATATGGATACCGCCATCCACGAAGAACAGGACAAGGTATGCGAGGATCCGCCCTGGTACGGCAACTACGAATGGAAGCGCAAGGACCGTTGCCGGGAAAAGGGGATCACCGCCATTCTCGGCGTCGGATTCGATCCCGGCGTGGTCAATGCATGGTGCGCCCACGCGGCGAAAAACCACTTCGATATCATCGATACCATCGATATCATGGACGTTAATGCGGGAAGTCATGGAAGGTACTTTGCCACCAATTTCGATCCTGAGATTAATTTTCGGGAATTCAAGAAAGTGTGGAGCTGGATCGACCGTAAATGGGTTGAACGAAAAGTTCACTCGGTCAAAATGGTGCACGAATTTCCAGTGGTCGGCAGGCAGACGGTTTACCTGACCGGCCATGATGAGGTGCACTCGCTGTCAAAGAATATCGACGCCAACAGCATTCGCTTCTGGATGGGGTTCAGCAATCAGTATATCAATGTTTTCACCGTACTCACGAAGCTCGGGCTCACCTCCAACCTTCCGGTAAAAACCGCCGAAGGATTGGAAATCGTGCCGCTCAAGGTTATGAAGGCGCTTCTGCCCGATCCCTCCTCCCTTGCGCCGAACTATACTGGAAAGACCTGTATCGGAGCGTTGATCAAGGGGAAAAAGGAAGGTGGGGATTTTGAACTGTTCATGTACAACATCTGCGACCATGCCGACTGCTATCGCGAGGTCGAAGCGCAGGCGATAAGCTACACCGCCGGCGTTCCGCCGGTTGCGGCCGCAATTCTTATCGCCAAGGGGGTTTGGGATGTCAAGACCATGGTCAATGTCGAGGAACTCGACCCGGATCCGTTCATCGAACTCCTGACCCCGATGGGTCTTCCCACCGAGATGCGGATCGATCCCGCGGTTGCAAGCTTGGAGTTGAATACGTTGAAAAGTTGCTCCGGATAAAAATCGTACGATCGTGCGCCGCTACCGCTCTTCACCTGCATATGGAGCTTTTTATTAATGGATCTCACCGCTCACCCACACCGACGATTCAACCCGCTGCTCGGCGAATGGATCCTCGTCTCCCCGCACCGGACCAGACGTCCGTGGCAGGGGAAAACCGATATTCCGCAATCGCCCTCGACTATCACCTACGATCCCGCGTGCTACCTCTGTCCCGGTAACAAGCGGGCCGAGGGTGTCGTAAACCCGGCCTATGACGGGACTTTTGTTTTTGTCAATGACTTTTCGGCGCTTTACCCAAACGCCCCGCATGACTCGTTGAACCAGTCCGATCTCATCGTTGCCAGAAGCGAGAGCGGCGTCTGCAAGGTGCTCTGTTACTCGCCGCGTCACGATCTCACCATGCCGCGCCTCGGCGTTCCCGCCATCCGCAAGGTAATCGACCTCTGGGCGGAGCAGTATGCCGAGCTCGGCGGTCAGGATGCGATTGGCTACGTACAAATCTTCGAGAACAAGGGCGGCCAGATGGGGTGCTCAAACCCCCACCCGCACGGCCAGATCTGGGCCGACGAAGAGGTTCCCGTGCTCCCGGCCCGCGAAGGCGAACGACAGGCAGATTACTATCTGTCAAAAGGATCGTGCCTGCTCTGCGACTATCTGGCAATCGAGCTCTCGATGAAGGAACGCGTGGTCATTGAAAATGAATCGTTTGTCGCTGTAGTGCCGTTCTGGGCGGTCTGGCCCTATGAGGTGCTGCTGCTGTCCAAGGCGCACTACGGGAATATAACCGAAATGGACGACAAGGCGCGCAACGATCTCGCTGACGCGCTGAAGCGGATCACCGCGAGGTACGACAATCTCTTTCTTACGAGCTTCCCCTATTCGATGGGCCTTCACCAGAAACCGACCGACGGCCATGTGCATGACGCGTGGCACTTTCACGTTCACTTCTACCCGCCGCTTCTCCGTTCGGCGACCGTGCAGAAGTTTATGGTGGGCTACGAGATGCTCGCCATGCCGCAGCGCGACATCACCCCGGAGCTTGCGGCGGAAAAGTTACGCGGGCTCAGCGAGAAACATTACCTGATTAATTGAAGCGGTGGTTGGAAGGAGTAGATACCCACGGGCTTACGCCCGTGGCACTTTTTAAAAAAGATCCAGCTTGAGCTGGATGGTTTCCTTGTCGAGCTTTTCTTGATAGTTTATATACCGCTGGATTT
>JBEKOX010000019.1:0-40504 GCA_049521335.1 Chitinispirillaceae bacterium | reverse complement strand
GCGGATGATGCAGGAGGGAGACCTTGAAGAAAATGACGTGCATGGCGGTTATCCAGACGCAATTGACAATGCTCACGGAAAACCCCATGGAGGAAATAACGATCTGGGGCTTGCCGCGCGATGACATAGGCGCACAAGGCGAAAATCGCCAGCCAGAAAAACGGTTCGATTTTTGACAGGATAATAAAAACGGTGGCTATTGCCATGGCAAGGCCGAAAAGAGACAACTGAAGGATGAGTTTCCAGTTCATAACATCCCCTTTGCGGTGAAGAGATAATAATTATTCAATATAAATAAATCCTTCCCGCAAATCACCTTATTTCTGCCTCTCCCCCGCCCTTTTTATTTATTCCTTTTTGTGGAAGTTTATTATTCCACAGAGATGGCGTTGCAGGAGTGGGAGCGTCCGGCATACGATCTTTTTCTTGCGGTTATAATACCTCTCCGGTGGGAGAGGTCCGGCCCTCGGGGCCGGGGTGAGGTCGACCATTTTCGCTGAAACGAGGGCTGGTGCAATCCGAACTATAATAATCCGTCCATTTTGCCTTTCGGGCAAAATGGGTAAGCGCTTCGCGGCACCCCCTCCAGAATATCTATTTGTTATATCTCTTTTTTCCCGGAAATATTCTTCGACAGGAAGAGATAAAACGACGGCAGGACGAAAAGGGTGAGGAGAAGCGACGACGCAAGCCCTCCGACGATTACGGTCGCCATTGGCCGCTGGATGTCCGAGCCGATGCCCGTTGCCAGCGCCGCCGGAAGGAGCCCGAGCATCGCGGGGAGCATGACGGCGATGATCGGCCTGAACTGGGTGAGCGCGGCCCCGTGGACCATCTGCGCGGTCAGCGTTCCTTCCTGCTCCCTGATCCGGTTGATGCAGGAGATCAGCAGCACGCCGGCCATGACCGATACGCCGAAGAGCGAGACGAAGCCGACCCCGGCAGAGACGTTGAAATGATACCCGCGAAGAAGGAGGGCGCCTATGCCGCCCGCCAGCGCAAAAGGGACGTTCATGAGCACGAGGGCCGCGTCCCGCGCGTTTTTATACAGGATAAAGAGAACCACGAAGATGATGAAGATGGTGCAGGGAATGACCAGCAGCAGACGGTTGCGCGCCCGCGCGAGATTCTCGAACTGGCCGCCCCATTCGATCGAGTACCCCTTGGGAAGATCGATCGCGCCGGCGACGAGTTTCTGTGCCTCGGCCACGAATCCGCCCTGGTCGCGGTCGTGGATGTTCGTGCGCACGCAGATTTCACGGTCGCCGGCCGCGCCGCGCTGGATGATGGTGGGCCCGTCGACGACGGTGATGGCCGCGAGTTCGGCAAGCGGGATCCGGGCGCCCGAAGGGGCCGACACCTGAAGCTTCCGCAAGGCGTCAACCGAGTTGCGGTACCGGGAGGTGTACCGGACGACGATATCGAAATGGCGCTCCCCGTCGACAAGTTGCCCGATGACCTTGCCGCCGACGGCGGCTTCGATCATGTTCTGCACGTCGGCGACGTTGATGCCGTAGCGGGCGAGGCGCTCGCGGTTTATGTCGACCCGCACCTGCGCCTGGTCGCCCTCCTGCTCAATGCCCCATTCGCTCGCCCCGCGCACGTTCTTGACAATGCCGGTGATTTTTTCCGCGATCGAGCGGAGAATGCCGAGGTCCTTTCCCGAAACCACCACCGCGAGATCGGCGACGCTGCCGGTCACCGCCTCCTCCAGGTTATCCAGGATGGGTTGCGAAAACGAGAATTCGGCGCTCGGTATGGCCTGCTGCAGCTCCGCGCGGATCTCATTCATGAGCTGTTTCTTCGATTTCTGATGCGTCCAGAGCGCGTACTCCTTCAGGCCGACGTAAATTTCTATCCTGTTGGGGCCGTAGGGGTCCCAGCCGTCGTCGTTCCGGCCCAGTTGCGGCACGACGCTCGCGATTTCGGGATGGCTGCCGACGATCCGGCGGATGATGGGCGGAATCCGGTTGGCTTCCTCGATCGAAATGGCCGTGGGCAGGAAGCAGCGGATATTGATCGATCCTTCGTCAAGTTCGGGCAGGAATTCCGTTCCGACAAACCGGGCGGCGACGATGCCGACGACCACTAACAGAATGCCGATCAGGCTGACGGCCGCGCAGCGATGCAGCAGGCGGCGCAACACGGTTCCATACCCCCGCTGCAGCCGTTCGAGCACGGGATTGCGCCGCTGCTTCAAGGGGGATGCGTTGCCCTTTGTCCAGACTTTCCGGAACAGTATGGACATGAGCACCGGGATGAGCGTCAGCGCGATAAGCAGGGAACCGAATACCGCGCAGGCGAGGGTGTACGCCATCGGGGAAAAAAGCCTGCCCTCGACGCGCTGCAGGGTGAAGATCGGAAGATACGCCAGGATGATGATGCCGACCGAGAAGAAAATGTCGCGTCCCACGACCTGCGCCGCGCCGGTCGTCACCCATCGTATGCCGCGTTTTTTCTCCTCGTCCGACGCCTCGGCATACCTGCCGTAGATGTAGCCGGCCATGACCACCGCCCCGTCCACGATGATGCCGAAGTCGATCGCGCCGAGGGAGAGGAGGTTTGCCGGAATCCCGGTAAGGTTCATGAGCCCGAAGGCGAAGAGCAGGGAGAGCGGGATCGTGAGGGCGACCGCGAATGCCGCGCGGATGCTGCCGAAAAAAAACAGCAGCACGAGAAACACGATGGCGATGCCTTCGAGCACGGTGTGCGACACCGTATTCATGGTGTGGTTGACCAGGTCGGTCCGGTCGTTGAAGACGCGAATGTGAACGCCCGGCGGCAGCCGGGTCGCGTCGAGCTCTTCGATCTTCGCGTGAATTTCCTTCAGCACTTCGGAGGGGTTTTCGCCCCGCCGCATGACGATGAGCCCCTGGACGCCCGATGTAACATCGAGCTTCTCGTCCGGTATCGCATACGACATGATGCCGCTGGGCTGGGGCGGCGCGATTTCGATGCTCGCGACATCCTTGACATAGACGGGAATGCCGTTGGTTGCGGCGACGACGACGTTTTCGATATCGTGTTCGTCCTTGAAGGAGCCCAGGCCCCGCACCGCATACCCCTGGCACCCGCCGGTGATGATCCCGCCGCCGTCGTTCAAATTATTCGCCTGTACCGCGTCGATGACGTTCTGAAGCGTCAGCGAATATTTCATGAGTTTCGGCGGCGAGGTAAGGATATGGAACTGCTTTACCGCGCCGCCGAAGGGCGTCACGTCGATCACGCCGGGGATCTCCTTGAAGGCGGGATAGACCACCCAATCCTCCAGGGTCCGCAGATCCATGGGCGAATACTGTCCGTTGCCCTCGACCGCGTAGCGCACGATCTCCGCAATCGGCGTCCAGATCGGCTGGAGCTGCGGCGTGACCCCGTCGGGCAGGTCGGCGTCGTGAATTTTTTCCTCCACCTGCTGGCGCGCGAAGTAATCGCTCGTTCCATCCTTGAAGGTAAGGTCGATGACCGACAGCCCGAAAATCGTCTTCGATCTCCGGTCGATGACATTCGGGGTGCTGTTGAGCTCGCGTTCGAGAGGGATGGTCACCTGCTTCTCGACCTCTTCGGCCGCCCTGCCGTCGTATTTCGTGGCTACCTCGACCTCGGTATCGCCGACATCCGGGTAGGCGTCGATTTTAAGACGGGTAAACGACCAGATGCCGAAACCGGCGATGGCTGCCATGATAATGAAGGTGAGGGGGCGATGGTGAAGCACAAAGCTGAGCAGGTTGCGTACCATGGGTCTCGTTCGCCTAAATCGCTAAAACCGTTCCACCGCGCCGACATTCGCCGTATGGTCCCCGATGCAGTTCCGAATTTCGGGAAGCAGGGGACGCAGAAGCTCTTCGCGCTCGACCACCATGAGCACCATGGGCACTTCGTCAAGCGTCCCCACGTGCTTGGGATGGTGAATGTGGCGGCGGGAACCGAATCCCATCTCGGCCCGCAGCAGCGTCGCCCCGCCGATCCGGCGCTGCAGAAGGAAATGAAGAAGGAATTCGCCGAGCGGTTTCCCCTCGTACTCATCGCTCTCGTCGAAAAAAATATGCATCGCAAGGAACTTTTCGCCGTCCGCCATTTTTCCCTCCATCAATAGCCGAAACTCAGGCCCTTGAGCAGCATTGCCCCGGTCACCACGACCCACTCCCCATCCGCAATCCCGTGGAGCACGATCGCGCTGTCGCCGAATTTTTCGCCCACGTCGATGTCCCGTCGATCAAAGCGCCCCTCGTCCGACCGGACAAAGACGTAGCTCCTCCCCTGTACGGTGACAAGCGCGTCCTGCGAAACGGCCAGCGCGCTCGAACGGCTCTGCCCGAAATTGACCATCGCGTACATCCCCGGCTTGAAACGCCCGCCGCTGTTCCCGACGCCGAGCCTGACCTTGACCGTCCGGCTGGCGTCATCGATCACCTCGCCGATCGCCTCGATTGCAGCGGTAAAGGTGTCTCCCGGATAGGAGGAGAAGGCGACGGCGGCGCTCTCGCCTTTTTTGATTTCGTACAACTGGGCCTCGGGCACGTCGGCTATGATCCACGCCTTCCCGGATCGGGCGCCGCGAAACAGGGCCGGATCGAGGCCCGTGGCGCGCAGCTTCCCTTCCGTTTCCGCGAGCGTGGCGGCAGCCGTGGCAAGGTCCGACTCGGCGCTTTCCACATCCTTGCCCGAGGCAGACAGATGCGAGAAGAGGTCTTTGACGCGATCACGGGTTTTCTTCGCCAGCTCATAGGCAGCCGAGTTCTGCCGGTAGGATGAGTAGAGCGACGTGTTGTCCGGCGAATCGAAAAGAAAGAGCGGGTACTCCGGCGTGTTCTCCGACCGGCTTGAACAGAGGACGACTTTTGCCGGAGCAATGATCTCCTCGTGAACCGGGCCACGGCGCACTTCCGCGGTCTTGAACAGGGAGGAGTCCGCTCCCGGGGGAATCGTGATGCGCGCGCCATCTTCCGAAACGCGGGGTTGCTCCACCGACTGCGGCCGTCCGTCACTCGACCGGCACTGCGGCAGGCCGGCGGCAAGGAGCATGCACACGACAAGGTTGCCCGTCAATTTCACCTTTGCTTTAGAAAAATATGCGAATAGCGATTGCTGATCCATGGATGCGCCTCACTGCGGGTTATTGGTCATCGGTCGAATATCGCCGATCGCGATGCAAAGCTGAACCGCGGCGCGCTTGAAATCGACGAGCGCCTCGTTGTAGGACTGCCGGGCGCCGTACCAGGTATTCTGCGCGTCGAACAGATCGAGAATCGTGGTGTTGCCCGACCGGTAGGAGTATTCGACGGTATTCAGGACCTGTTCGGACATTTCAATAATCGTTCTTGACTTATCGAGGCTGGCTTTCTTGGTTTCGTACTCGTTGAACGCGGCGGTCAG
The DNA here is from genome assembly GCA_049521335.1 of Chitinispirillaceae bacterium. Taxonomy (GTDB): domain Bacteria; phylum Fibrobacterota; class Chitinivibrionia; order Chitinivibrionales; family Chitinispirillaceae; genus BOG-1184. The sequence goes on along the minus strand of JBEKOX010000019.1, from coordinate 35,131 downwards.
CTCATTGCGGAGCTGAATGCGAAGCGCCGAGTCGGAGAACACCGCCAGATCTTTTTGCACGTACGCCTTGCGGATTTCGCCCTGGTTACGGGAAAACAGGGGCAGCTCCACGTCAAGGGATACCCCGTAGAGCGGCACTCCCTGGGACATCATGTAGTCTCCCGAAATGCTCATGCCCGGCGCCGCATTGGCCTTCTGCAACGCTATGCCCGCATCGGCGGCGGCAATGGCCGCCCTGGACAGCCGGGCGTCGCTTCGCTGACTTTCGGCAAAAGCCAGCGCGGAATCGAACGGCGGCGGCGTCCACGCCCAGTCGTCGCTTTCATTCACCTCGACGCTGTCCGTAATGTTCAGCAGGGTCGCGAGCGCGCGTTCGCTGCTCGCTACCTGACGCTCCGCGTCGGCAAGCTGGAGGTCGTACTGTTGCGCGGAAATTTTCGTGCGCGTCAGCTCCGTGGCCGAGATATCCTGGCGTTCCAACCGGAATTCATTGACGCGCACCGTGGAATCGGCGATAATTTTCGCTTTTGCTGCCAGGTCCAGCGCAAGCCGGGCGGAGAGCGCGTCGAGCCATGCTCCCGCCGCCTGAAGCGCCACCTGACGCCGCGTTTCGTGAACCGCGATGACGTTTGAATCCACGGAGAGCGATGCGGAAGCGATGCGGCGGGCGCGTTTCCCGCCGAGTTCGAGGGGAATCGCCAGGGATGCGCCGTATTGCTTGGTCTGGCCGTTGACGAACTGATTGTTTTCAAAGTCCAGCGCGTCGCCGTTCAACTGAAGCTGGGGGTTGGGGTGCAGAGCGGCGGTAACGCTGTCTCCGGCGGAAGCCGAAACCGCGAACTGCTGTTGACGCACCTGCGGGTTTTTCGAAGTCGCAATTTCGAGAGCCTGCCGCAGGGTCACGATGCGGGGCGCGGCGGACGGATCGGCGGCCGCGGGAGCGCGCAGAGCGCTAACGACAAGCGTAAACGCGGCAACAAATGCCATCGTAGCGTGAAAAACGGCCCCGGACTTCATGACAATCCCTTCGTGTCGCGCGCGCCCGCGACGGTTAGTTGAAATCCGTTATAACATACAACGCTGAGATTAAAGACGGATTAAAGAAAGATTAAAAGGAGGATTAAATACCAGAGGAACGCAATTCGCAATTTTTCAAGATCCCTCTTGACCCTATCGCCGAACGCAACGAAACCCGTCGCGGCGGTATCTTCCCGCGGGATCGGCGTATTCGCGGTATGCGGAACACAGGATGTAAATGTGATCGGCGCTGTACCAGGAACCGCCGCGCAGCACTCGGTACGCGCCCGTTGACGGTCCGGTCGGATCGCTCTGGCTGCCCAGCGTGGTGGTGTCATACCGGTCGTTGCACCATTGCCATACATTCCCGCTCATATCATACAATCCCCACGCATTCGGTTTCCTACCGGCTACCGGATGCGTGGCGTTCCCCGCATTATGATGCCACCAGGCATTGGCATCCATTGCGGCAGTATCGTCCGCCGTGCGTAGAGGAAAACTTCCGCCCCAGTAATAATCCGTGGCGCTTCCCGCCCGGCAGGCGTATTCCCACTCCGCTTCGGTCGGCAACCGGTAGCCGTGCTTCTTAAAAGCAACTTCAACCCCTCCCAGATCGGAATAACTTTTATGGTCGTCAATCTTTCTGGAAGCGTATGAGTAGACGGAATCAAACCCATCAGCCCTGCTCCGCGCATTGCAGTAGAGCGCCGCGTCAAACCAGGTTACCATCTCCACCGGACGCATGCTATCACCGCTGTAATGGGAGGGATTGAAACCCATGAGCGCGCTGAATTCGCCCTGCGTAACATCGGTCGAATCCATATAAAAACCGGATATCCTGACCGCATGGACCGGCTTTTCATGCTCCTTCGATCCCATAAGAAAGGTCCCTCCCTTAATACGCACCATGCCGGGCCCTATAGGCGCGCCGGCGCGCATCCCGGTTTCGGTTCTTTGACCCCATACCCCGATCACAACGACCATCGTCAGCATGCCGATACAATGTCTCTTTCTCATGGCAACCACCCCCGCCTCCGGTGATGAGGGAGCAGCGATTCCGGAACGGATTAATTATGGTCACTCTTTCATTTTTTTCAGATTGTCGCTTGCCGATTGACCGCCTTGCGTGGCGCCTTTAATTTTCGCGATGTTGCTGTAATAAAGAACCCAGACGGTGTGGGAACCCACCCTGATTTTCAGGTTTGCCTCGGGGAAAGCGGGATTATCTTCGATAATACTTCCCGCGATGATTTCGCCGTCTTTCTGGTAAACGGTGTCTTGCATCTGCTGGCCCGCGGAGGGAACCGCCAGACACGCCAGCAACACCATAATCGCCAGGAAAAAACGAAGCTTAAGCATACCCTGGTCCTTTCTGTTGACAGGTGAACAGCGCCGGACATCCATTCATTGCACCATGACTATCTCTTGAAATTTACTTCAATTCCCGTGCCAACCGTTGTTCGACTCGTTACCGCCCGCCGCCCGACATACGCCTGAATCCGTCGAACGCGCCATGGTATGCGGGAAAATAAAGAGTGCCTGCAATGTTATGATTAATCCGGGTTCAACCTTTTTCTTCTTTAAGGATGTACCCGATCCCGACAACGGTATGGATAAGCCGGGGGAGGGAATCGACGTCGATTTTCTTTCTGAGGAAGCTGACGTAAACATCGATGACATTGGTCCCCGTGTCAAAACTGGCGCCCCAGACATGTTCCGCAATCTCGGTGCGGGTAATTACTCTGTTTCTATGCCGGAGCATATATTCGAGCAGGGCAAATTCCCGTGTCGAACATTCGATTACCCTGCCCGCCCTTTTTACGGAATGCTGAGAAAGATCCATTTCGACATCGGCAAAACGAAGAATTTTCGGGGAATCCTGATTTCCCCGGCGTCGAAGCAGGGCGCGAATCCGGGCGAGCAGTTCCTGAAATTCGAATGGCTTTACAAGATAATCATCAGCCCCGGCGTCAAACCCCCGCAGCTTGTCTTCGGTGGAATCCAACGCGGTCAGCATCATTATCGGCACCGTCGGGTTGAATGTGCGAATGCATTTGCAGAGAGAGAAGCCGCTTTTCCGCGGAATCATGATATCGATCAGGATGGCATGGTAACTATTTTCTTCGGCGAGCCGCTCGCCCTTCTCTCCATCCTCAGCTATGTCAACATCGTAGGACTTTTCCGTCAAGCCCTTCCTGATAAACAGCGCGATCTTCCGGTCATCCTCCACGAGGAGTATTTTCATTCCGGCTTCCTTCAGAATTCCAGGTCCCAGATGTCGCCGGCCTGCTCCAGAACGACGAGGGCATTGGCGTACCCGGCGATGGCGCCGTAGTAGGCAAGGTAAACGCTTACAAGGGTGTTCTCCGCCGCCAAAACGTCCAGGAGCGAGGCGCTTCCCGCTTTGTAGCTGTAGAGCCGGGCCTCCCGAACTTTCTCCGCATCGGCAAGCATATCAGTCGAGTACTGCGTAAATTGCTGCTCCGCCAGCTGGAATTGCGCATATCCTTGCCGCACGTCTGTTTCAGCCTGCAGTTCCGCGACGTCCAGGGATTTTTTCGCCTGTCCATAGGTGAACTCCGCCACCCGGATGGTCCCTTTATTATAGACATTTGAGAGCGGCAGCGGGATGGAGAGGTTGATGCCCAGTTCTTTTTGTCCCGGAAAGGGCGCCACATCGTCGGGCGAATTTGAACTCGGCAATTCGCTGAGGGTGTAGCCCACGCCGAGGGTCAGGTCGGGCCACCGTTCCGCATGGGCAAGATCGACGCCAAGCCGCGCCGATTCGAGCGCGCGACGGGCGGCAATGACATCCGTGCGGGTCTCTTTCGCCCGGCGTATCAGCGTATCGAGATTGAATGAACGCGCCCTAAAGGCGAGATTTCCGCTTGGACGATAGAGCGTATCCGCATTGTGCCTTCCCATCAATTGCCCGAGCTGGATGAACGCCTGCCGGCGCGCCGCATCCGCTTGTAAAACCGCCCCGTGCGCCTGGATGGCGTCGACGCGCGATTGCAGGAAGTCGGTTTTTCCCAGATCGCCCGCCGCGACCCGATGTTCGTTGATTCGCGCGAGTTCAGCGAGATTGAGGTAATTGCGCTCGTTTGCGCTGTATGTCGAATCGGCGATGAGCGCATTGATATATCCCTGGGCGGCCGTTGCGCGCAGATTACGGAAGAAATCCTCCACCTGCGCCTGTGCCACGGAGACGTTTTCATTCGCAACACCGACGAGCGCGCCGATTTTGCCGCCGAGCAGAATGGTTTGAGAAGCGCCGAAGTTCCATACGTCGCCGAATCTCTGATTTGCCGGAACGTCCGATACGTCCCCGGTTAAACCGGCGGAAAGCGACGGGTCGGGATAGAGTTTCGCAACGGTTACCTGCGCCTGGGCAATGGATATGTTGTACTTCTGCACGGCATAATCGAGATTGCTCTCTGCAACTCTCGTCAGAAACTCCCGGAAACCGATGGGGCGCGACGTAAAAAGGGTATCCGATGCGGGTAAATGTAACAGGGAATCGAGCGCGCGCGTCCGGTCGGGCGAATCCGCCGCCAGTCCGGGACCATTCGCGGAATTGCTTTTTTCCAGTTGCGCGAAGAGCAGGTGCGATGACAGCAGTATGGAAAGCGAAAAACCAATCGTATAAATTTTCATGAGTCGTTTCATCGTGGGGTAGCCTTATTTATGCAGTTCCTGTTTTGATTCCGCCTTCGCTGCGGACTCATCGTCCCGACCCAGAAAGATCATTGTCAGCGCCGGTACGACGATGAGCAGCATGATGGGACCCACGAGCATGCCGCCCACGATCACCGTGGCAAGCGGCCGCTGCACCTGGCTGCCAATGCCGGTGGAAATCGCCGCGGGCAGGAGACCGATGCACGCCGACAGCGCCGTCATGAGCAGGGGGCGCATGCGGGTGGATGCCGCATGAAACATTGCCTCTCTGGGGTTCCCTCCATGAAGCCTTGCCTGATTGTAATAGGTCATCAACAGAATGCCGTTCATGACCGACACGCCGAACAACGAAACGAATCCGATAGCGGCCGAGATGCTGAACGTAAGTCCGGAAATAGAGAGTGCAAGCACGCCCCCCGCGACGGCGAAGGGGATGCCGGTCAAGGTCAGAAGGCTGTCCCTCAGTGAATTGAACGATGCATAGAGCAACCCAAGGATAAGCAGGAGGCTGATCGGCACGATGAACGCCAGACGCTCCTTTGCAGCCTGAAGCTCGCCGAATTCTCCCGACCACATAAAGCGATAGCCGCTCGGAAGCGAGACCTTCTTTGCAATGCGTTCCTGAGCCTCGGTCACGGTACTGCCCAGATCGCGTCCCCGCACGCTGAATTTGATCGGGATCATCCGCTCGTTGACTTCGTGATAAATCCACGATGCGCCCATATCCATCGTGATCGTCGCCAGCTCGCTGAGTGGTATGTAGGCATTCGCACCGGTACTCGTTTGATAACCTACTTTAATGGCGCGGATCTTCTCGATGGTGCCGCGGTATTCGGGCGAGTAGCGGACGACGAGGTTAAACTGGCGTTCTCCCTCTAAAACCGCGGTCGCCGTCGCCCCCCCTATCGCCGCCTGAATGACCGCGTTGATGTCACCCGTATTAAGGCCGTAGCGCGCGGCTTTGGCACGGTCCACGCGGATATTGAGGTTCGGCTGGCCGATGACCGGAAAGATGCCGAGGTCGGTGATTCCCCGGATTGCGCCCATTTCGTTCTGGACCTGTTTGGCAAACTTCGTCAGCGTATCGAGATTCGGTCCGATGATCTTGACCGAATTGACGCCTTTCACGCCCGAGATTGCCTCTTCTATATTATCCTGGATATATTGCGAGAAGTTGAATACGACCCCCGGCAACGCCTGTTGCAGGTCAGTGTTAATTTGTTCGGTTAATTTTTCTTTGGTAACGCCTTTGGGCCACTTTCCCGGCGGCTTGAGCGGTACAAATAACTCGACGTTGGAAAAGGGTGAAGCATCGCTGCCATCGTCGGGCCGGCCATGCTGGGAGGTCACGGTAATGACCTCCGGATATTTCATGAGAATCAGGCGCATTTTCCGCGTCGCCGCCTCCCCCTCTGCAAGCGAGAGCGTCGTCGGCATCGAGGCGCGAATCCAGAAGTTGCCCTCTTCAAGAGCCGGAAGGAATTCGCTTCCCAGCCTCGGTATCAGGAATCCCGCCAGCGCCATAAATCCTATACCGATCACCACCATAACCGCGCGGTGAGCAAGCGCAAAACGCAGCGCGGGATTGTAAAGGCGGTGCAGGCCGCGCACGACGATGGTCTCGGATTCGGCCACCTTTTCGGGCAGCAGGAAGGAGGCCAGGACCGGGGTGACCGTGAACGTGGCAAGCAGGGCGCCCGCCAGCGCATACGCATACGTGCGCGCCATGGGACCGAAGATGGCCCCTTCGACTCCCTGCATGGTGAAGAGCGGCACGAAAGCGGCCACGGTGATCAAACCGGAGAATAAAATCGCCTTATCCACCTGCAAAGCACTGATGAGCAGCAGGCGCAAACGGTCCGTCCATCCGTGGACCGGCGTAGCATGAAACGGAATTCTTGTGGGATCCGGCCCCCAGCTCCCCCCTGCAAGGCGCTCCAGGAGACTCTGTCTATCTTCCGGTCGCCTTTGGAAATTCCGGAAGATGTTCTCAACGAGGATAACCGCTGAATCCACGATGATCCCGAAATCAACCGCGCCGATTGAGAGCAGGTTCGCGCTTTCGCCCCGAATTCTGAGGAGAATGATGCTGAAGAACAGCGCAATCGGGATGTTCACTCCGACGATAAGCGCGCTGCGGAGATTGCCGAGAAAAATCCATTGAATCAGAAAGACCAGAAGACAGCCGAAAATGAGGTTGTGTAAAACCGTGCGGGTAGTGATATCGATGAGCGATCCGCGATCATAAAAGGGAACGATCCTGACTCCTCGTGGCAGGCTTCCGTCATGATTCATCTTCTCAATTTCGGCCCTGACTTTCGGCAACATATCGTGAGCGTGCTCCGTGCGGTTCATCACCACGATTGCCGCCACCGCATCGTCCTCATAATCGTGACCCCATATCCCCAGCCTCGGGACAAAGCCCACCGACACCTTCCCGACATCCTTCACCAGCACCGGGACTCCATTCGCCTGGCTGAGGACCACCTTTTCGATGTCATCGGTTTTGAAGCCCTGTGTCAGGTCATCGTTTCCGCCATCGTCTATCAGGCCGATGCCCCGGATGTTAACGGACTGCTGGCCGATCTGAATTTCGCGCCCGCCAACGTTGAGGTTCGCGTTACCAAGGGCGGTCAGCACCTGCGGCACCGTGATGTTGTACGCCGAAAGTTTTTGAGGATCGACCTCAACGTCGAATTCCTTTGTCGGGCCGCCCCAACTGTTGACATCAACGATCCCCGGAATGGTCAGAAGCCGCCGCGCCACCACCCAATCCTGAACGGTACGGAGATTGGTCACTCCAAAATGTTTCGGACCGACCACCTGGTAACGAAAGATCTCCCCCGTCGAACTGTTCTGTTGGATCGACGGCGTCTGATTGCCGGGCAGCGTGACGTTTTGTTGCAGGGCGATCGCCGCCTGGGCGTAAGCGAAGTTGTAGTCAATGCCATACTTGAAAACGACGCGCACGAAGGACAACCCGTAGAACGACGTGGAGCGGATGACATCAATGCCGGGCGTCGTGTAAAGTCCAATCTCGATCGGGCGCGTGTAGTAACGCTCCATCTCTTCGGCCGAGAGGCCCGCCGCCTGAGCGGTGATTTCCAGAATGACCGGCGTCGGATTAGGATAGGTCTCGATGTTGAGATTCTCATAGGCAACGAATCCCGCGCCGGCAAACAGCAACAACCCGACGACGATGATCGCCCGGCGGCTGAGACAGAATGCGACAATTGACCTGAGCATCGCTTGGTTCTCTCCTTAGTCGGCCGACGGCGCATCCACCATGTTGCTGATGAATACACCGCCCCTGGTAACCACCAGTTCCCCGGGTTGGAGACCATCGATAACCTGATAACTGCCATCCTTTTCCATGCCAAGTCTCACCGTCCTATGCAGGAAATCAAATCCGTCTGACGTCACCCAGGCCGTCATCGTATTGTCGCCCTCTCGGACCACGCCGGTGGTGGGCACCGTTACTACCTCCTGCCGACTCATAATAAAATGCGCGGTTCCGTACATCGACGGGCGGAGTTCACCAACAGGATTCGGCAGAATAAGACGCACTCTCACGGTGCGAACGGCAGGATCGATTACGGCGCTGATCGCGCTGATGCGCGCGGTAAATTCCCTGCCAGGATAAGAGTTGAACTCCACCGTCGCGCTGCCGTTAATTTTAATCAATCCGATCTGGGCTTCCGGCACTTCGGCGACCGTCCAGATGGTGCCGGCGGGTGTCGCGCTCAATTCGGTCGGGTCAATTCCCCCGGCCCGCAAATGGCCCACATTATCGGCTAACGCTGATTGCTGCGTTGCATAATCCTGTTTTGCGTCCTGCAAATCACTGGCAGCGGCAATATCGTGGTCGAAAAGATCCTGGGTGCGCTTCAAGGCAAGTGTGGAGTGTTCAAGGTTCGCCACGCTGGTGACGTAACTCGACCACAAATCCGTGATATCCTGCGTTTCGAAGAGATATAATTTCCCTTCCCCGAGTTCCGATTTAACGACGCTGAGCAGGTTATGCGCCGGCGCTGAGATGGAAAGACTCATGAAGGTCTTCCGGATCGTATCGATGGTGAACTGCTGCAGCTGCAGGGAGCGAGGAGCAAATTTTATTTCGGTGCCTCCGTTCATCACCTGCGGTTGCGTCATGTCGGGTTCAGCAGCCGTTTTAGCTCCCTGCGGGCGATTGCATTCCTGAAAAGTGAAGCCGACTATGACTATCAGAACTATCGTCGAAATCAAACGCGAGTTGTTCATGCGACGTCCTCGAAATAGATATGATGAATTGCGGCGGTCGTTTTGCATTTTGTTGTAACATACAACGCAGGCATTAATAGCGGATTAATTGCGAATTAAATATCAAGGGCGCAGGGGGAATCGAATTTTGAAGCGGGATTTTATGATGCTTGCATGAAGGGGCGGTTACGCAGCAGCGGTGCGGGATACGCCTGGGAGAGTGTCGGTTCTTACGTGGTAATCGCGGGAATGTTCAACTGAACGACCGCCCCCTTGCCCTGCACGCTCTCTATGGTGACGCTGCCGTTGTGCCGATCCATGATCGCTTTCACCAGGGTAAGCCCGATGCCGTTTCCCGGCACTTCATTCGAAGGCGTCGAACGGAAAAAAGGTTGAAAAACCATGGGCAGATCTTCAGGTGAAATGCCGATCCCGGCGTCTTTAATTCTCAAAATAACCCGCTCCCCCTTGTGTATCTCGACCGAGATCATTACCGTGGACCGCCCATCGGAAAACTTCAGGGCATTTTCAAGCACGTTGATTATTGCTATTTTCAAAAGTTCCTCATTGCCGGCGACGACCAGGTATTTCTCCTGGTCGGGAGTGACTTCGAATTGGAGGTCCACCTTTCTCCCGGCGTACCGCTGCTTGACATCCTGAAGAGCTGAAAAAAGAACCTCGTCGATCTGCAAGGGCTTCAGCGATTCCGATTCCGTCTGCGCAAGCACCAGAAGGTTGTTCAGCAGCCGGTTAAGTTGACGGGTGGACTCCAGCGCCGAGGCGATTACGCCCCGGTATTCCTCCTCGGAACGGGAGTGCAGGAGCGAAACGTCCAGTTGCCCGATAATAGTCGTCAACGGCGTCCGCAATTCGTGCGAGGCATGCGCGACAAATTGCTTCTGGGACTTGAATGCCGCTTCGAGCCGTTCAAGCATTCCGTTGAACGCATGAGCGAGCTGGAAAAGTTCGTCTCGGTTACGTCCCTCGCTGATCCGGGTGCTCAGATCCGTCGCGGAAATCCGCTCCGCTTTTCTCCGGATGCCGGAAATGGGGGCCATTGCCCGGGAGGCGAAAAAAATCCCCGCGAAAAAAACCAGCAGCAACGAGGAAAAATATCCTCCGATAAGCCAATGCCGAAGTCGTGCCAATGCCTTAAGGCCGATCTTATCGACCGAAGAAACGGCCAGAATATATTCCACGTTGCCGATGTTCGGAATATCGGCGATAGGCGGGGTAACGGCGCTCGTCGACGGGATGTTGCCATTCTCATCCAGAAAGGGAATGACGACTTTTTGCGTGTCGCCGGTCGTTATCGCGAATTTACCGTTTTTCAGAGCTTGCTGATGTTCATATTCGGACAGGACCACGATGCCGGTATCGCTCGCGGTAACCTCGTACCTGCCGCGCTTCAATGCCTGCCGTTGCTCGTACTCCGAAAGATGCAGGATCTGCTCTCCCGAATGGAATACGCATTTACCCTGTTTATTAAAAATCGCGATTCGTTCAAAGGGCAGCGTTTTGAACATCTGCCGCTGAAACGGCTGAAGGGTTTGCGGGCTCAGGTTATCGCTGCGAAGAACTATCGCCGCGGTTGCAATCGCATCGGCCAGCAGTTCATTGTAAAATTCATCCGCCCTCTGGTAACGGGCATAGGAGTAGATGCCGATGGAGGAAACGGCAAGAATGACCGCAACGAGGGCGGTAAAAAGAAGCGTCAGCTGCGTTTTAATGGTCATTCCACCGACCGCTCATTTCAATCGATTTTCTCTTTAAGGATATACCCGAGACCGACGATGGTATGAATAAGCCGCGGCAGAGGATCGATGTCGATTTTCTTTCTAAGAAAACTGACGTACACATCGATGACGTTGCTTCCCGTGTCAAAGCTCGTGCCCCAGACATGTTCCGCGATCTCGGTGCGGGTAACGACCCGGTTCCTATGCCGGAGCAGATATTCCAGCAGCGCATATTCGCGCGCGGTGCATTCAAGTTGCCTGCCCGACCGTCGCACGGAATGTTTTGACAGGTCCATTTCGAGATCGGCGTAATGAAGAACATTCGGGCTGTCCTGACTGACCCGTCGACGGAGCAGCGCGCGAATACGCGCGAGCAGTTCCTGAAATTCAAACGGCTTTACAAGATAATCATCCGCCCCGGCGTCAAACCCCCGCAGTTTGTCTTCGGTGGAATCCAAGGCGGTCAACATCATTATCGGCACCGTCGGGTTAAACGCGCGGATACATTTGCAGAGAGAGAAGCCGCTTTTCCGCGGAATCATGATGTCGATCAGGATGACGTCGTAGATATTTTCTTCGGCGAGCCGCTCGCCCCTCTCTCCATCCTCCGCGATATCGACGGCATAGGACTGTTCTGTCAAGCCGTTCTTGATAAATAATGCGATCTTTTTATCATCCTCGACGAGAAGGATTTTCATGCCGCGTTTCTTGTTAAATCATATATGGGGATGTTGGATAAAATACTTTAATGATTTTCTCAATGCATTGCATTAGAAATGTTGTATTAGCCAACGCCCTTTCAGTTTTTGCCTAAAACTTGCTTTAAAGAGCAGACTTTCCCAAAGAGTGCTTTCAAATGACAAATGCACAAAATGGGATTATTCATAAATTCAACTTGATGCACAGAGCGCTCGCCATTCACAAAATGAATCGGTACGTAAAAAGAAATCGGGCGGGAAGCGCGACGCCGTCTTTTACCAATGGTTGAAACCGCGTGGCTTTGACGGCCTTAATGGCGTTACGGGCGAAATCGTTCCCTCCCGAGCTTACGATGTCAACGTTCTGCACCTGCCCCCTGGCATCGATGGTTACCAGCAATTTTACCGTTGCGGTGACGCCCTGCTCTTCCGCCCAGGCCGGATATTCAGGGGTGACATTATTTAAAATCGCGGGTTGCTTATCAAGTTGGACCGGAACAGCCGGTAGAGGAGGAGGCGCTTTTTGAACAACGGAATCGGCGGGCTTCATCAATGTATTGCCCGTCGCCACGGCCATGTCCCCGGCTTTATCAGTCGCATCTTCGGAGAGACCAAAAACCGGCGGCGGCTCATCCTTTGGTTGGGGAGGCGGAGAGGGTTCGTCGGGCTCCGATGGAACAGGTTTTGGCCGCACCTTGATTGGCTGAATAATGGGAGGAGGAGGAGGCGCGACCTGAACAATTTGCACCTGATCGTCTTCCGTTTCCACGGAGCGAAGCGCCCGGCTTCCTAACTGCAAAACCAGCGCGATACTGCACAGGAGGCACACTGCCAGAAACAAATTCTCTTTTTTGAAGCCATTTTTAGGCGGCGCATTCAAATGAATGGACCCGTCCGTCCGGGAAGAGGTACGCGGTCGTGTGCGACGTGAACGCGGAACGATTCCCATTATCATGAACTCCGCACAACTTTCAAGGCGTACCGGACGATGCCGGAGCCACGCACCATATCAATGAGCCGAACCACCTCCCGATACGCAACGTCCTGATCCGCGGCAATGAGAACCTGGTGATCCGGATCCTTTTCAACGGCGTTTCGCAGTTGCGCCATGACCTGCGCCGAATCCGAAGGCACGCCATCAAGGAACATATTTTTGTTTTTGTCCATCACCAATCCGGAGGCTTTGGGCGCTTCCGAACCCGCATGCGCGGCTTTGGGCAGATTGATCTTGATTTCCTGCTGGTCAAGGACGGAACTGGTGATCATGAAGATGATCAGCAGGACCAGGAAGATATCCACCAGCGGCGTGATGTTGATACTGGAAATTATCTCTTCGTCATCATGGGTGTGCGCGGCCATATCATACCTCCGGACGCACGAAGGTTTCGTGCAGGGAATGAGCCAGGATAAGCGCCTGAACCTCCCGCGATTGTTCCAGAATTTCCTTGCTGCGATTTCGCAACATGTTATAGAAAACCACGGCGGGGATGGCCACCATGAGCCCGAGGGCCGTAGCCACCAGGGCTCCGGAGATGGCCACCATGACATCGGTGCTCCCTTTTCCGCCCGATGCCGCGAAACGATCGAATGCCACGAGAATGCCGATCACCGTACCGGTCAATCCAAGAAAGGGGGCGTTCGCGCCCACCGTGCCGAGAAAAGAGAGTCCCTGTTCCAATCCGCGTTTTTCAATTGACTCCTGCGCTTCAAACACTTTTTCCATGGCTTCGGGAGCCAGGCCCCAGTTGTCCAATCCGGTTTTAATCGTGCGGCCCGGAACGGTGGCGGTATCCTTGCTGTCAACCTTGACCATACCGAGCCCGCCGCTTTGCTTCAGGTTTTGTGTCAAGCTCGTTATCCACTTTGAAGCGTCGCCTTTTGTGCGGGCATAGCTCCGCAACCGCCCGATAAAAATAGCCAGGATCGCTACTTCCAGAAAAACGAGCAGGGCTAGAATCGCCCTTTCGATCAAGATCAGAATCGGCGCGAGAAAAGAGATGAAATGAACCATGATTCCTCCTTTAATGCAAATGATGCCCGCATGCAGGTGCAAATGATGCCCGCATGCAGGCGATAAGGTTTAAGTCTTAATGCGAAGGCCGACATACAGTTGCCGCCCGCGCAACGGCCCCCAGATATGCGAGGTGTTGAAATTCCCCGATGCATCCCAGTAGTGAGGATCGTCCCCAAAGGTTCCCTCCTGGGTGATGTTGAACAGGTTTTCCACGCCGGCGTAAAGATCCACCACCGGACGGAGCTTCCAGGTCGCCTTCAGGTTGACCACGACATAGCCGGGGGCGTTGGTGGATTTAGGATCGCTGGCAACGCCATTTTCAAAGACATTGTATTGACCCGCATATCCATAGGGTGTCAGATCGCGCGGCGCGATCCAGTCCGCGTCGCCCGAAAGGGAGGCCGGCCCGAAATCCATTTGGAGGCGTCCGTTGACCTCGGTTTCGACGGCCGCCACCAGTTCGACGGCCTTGAAAGCGTCGGGGATTTGATCGTGCGCGGCGCCGAGGCCGAGCTTGAGCCATGCACTCGGCTGGTACGACGCTTCGGCGTCCACATCGAGAAAGTCGAGCGGGATGGAGTCACTTTGCAATAGGGGACGGGGCAATGTCGTGTCGGTATTGACGAATTCCAGGTTCGAGACACGGGTGCCAAATGCCGCCACGGTGAAGTCCCAGGGCCCCTTGTAGTAAGAAAGAGAGCCTCCCGCCCCCTCGGCTGTTTCCAACTTGTCCACACCGATGTCGAAACCGTCGTTCAGGAGGCCGTGATCGAGTTCAAAAAAGGTAAGCGGGGGGCGCCACCCCAAACCCGCTGAGAGGCGGCCCGTCAGGCCTTCGACGAACTCCCAGCGCAGGCTCGCACGGGGCGCGGCGATGAAATTGTCGATCTTCGAACCCGGCTTGTCGAACCAATTCACCTCGATGTCATCGAGCCGCAACGCCATCGAGAGGTCGCGTCCACGTCCGAAGTTCAAAACGTCCTGGCCATAAGCGCCGCCGAAATTAGAGTAATAGGAATCCGGCGTGATGTGAAGGCTGTCGTAGTAGTAGTACGATTGCGAGGCCATCCGTTCGGCGTTTCCGTCAATGCCCACGGTAATGGTATTGGCGCCGGTTGTTCCCTGCCAACGCAAATCCGCCACACCGTTGCGATCCAGATTGGCATAATCAGCGCCATTTTCGTATTCGGAGGCTTGCGTCTGGACGGTATAGCCCGCCCGTAACTGCCATAACCCCAGGGTCGGCGAATCCCAAGTCAGGCTGCCCGCTGCTTCGTCCCGCTCCGTCTGGATCCATTCGATGATATCCTGAGGATTGCCTATATAGGCGCTGTCTACATTCCCTCCCACATATTGCGGAGTAGGGTTTCCCCCATTCCCGACCGCTGCGCCCATATAATCCGAAGTATTTGCCGCGCCGAAGACCTGCGAAAAGCTATGTATGTAGCGCAGATTCCACGACCAGTTATCGCCGATTAAACCGTTCAGCCGGAGCAGGGCGCTTTCGTCTTTGAGGGACGGCGATGACGAAACGTTGCTGGAATCTCCGAACCATGCTCCCTGCTCGAAGTGGTGCGCCGCGACGAGGATGCCGAGTTTGCCGCTGTCAGTCACCGTGGTCCCGGAAAACGAAAGGCGGTCCCAACCGTTGTTCCCTATAGCCGCATCGGCTGTAAGACCTGTGCCTGTGGGGTCTCGGAACCGAACGTCCATGGCGCCACCGATGGCGCCCGGCGCAAGAAGCGAGGCACCGGGGCCCCGCGAGATGTCGATGTCGGCGATCCCGGCCGTGGTCAAAGCATCCACGCCATAGAAACTCGTGACCGGCGTATACAAGGGAAGGCCATCGACAAGCAGCGTGGTTTGATTCGCGCCAAGGCCGTTGATCTGAATTTGCTTGAAGCCGCAGGAGCTACAACACGTCAAAACACTGACGCCGGGTTCGTCGGTCACCGCCTGGGTGAAATCATCCGCATTCTTTCGATAGATGGCCTCCGGCGTGACCTCGCTGGTCGGCTGGATCGCATTTGACAAAGCGCCCAGGCGGTCCATGTCGCGCCGGGTTCCCTTTACCTGAATGGTAGTGTCCACCTCGGATTTGAAATGAGTCGCTGCGGGCATCGCAGGAGTCATTTTGTTTGAAGAATCCGGTGCGGCATTGGATGGATGACCGATGGAATCGCTGACGGCCTCGGCCTTGGCAGTGGAATCCGTCGATGTTTGCGCCTGCGTTACTTGGGCGAAGGTGGGAAAAACTGCGGGTACGGCCCCAAAACACCACAATGCCAACCACAATTTATATGTTTTCATGATAACTCCATTTTAAATAATTATGTTTTAATCGAGCGAGATAATCACCGCATGCAAAAAGCATACCGGCAACAGTACTCGACGCATTGTTATACAGAATCGGAACCAGCCGGATCTGTTCATAACCGGAAACGACAGGAGGAAGCCTCCCGCATTTTGGCGTATGGAGATTCTTCCTGCCGCGCCATGAAGCAAGCGTACCCTAAGTTTCCCTATTGTAAGCGCGCTTCAGGCGCACTCATCCGGTAAATTCAAGCAAAGCTGATGCTGATTAAGAAGCAGAGGTCAAAACAGGAGGCGCACGGCTATGATAGCATACGATGTGTCGGGAAGGATTTTGCCTGACAGGAGTAACAAATAACTCCGTCCAGGCTGAAACGAAGATCGCGAAAAAGAAAATGCCGGTGACAACAAGGGGTAGAACCTGGGCAATACAGAGACTGCAATCGTCATGTTCCTGCCCATCATCATGATGATGAAGGGGAAGCACGGCGCCCAGATAGAAGCAAAGGAATAGCGCGCACAGAGACGAGAGGGAACGGATCGTCCTTTTAACCATACCGCGTCGTGGAAAGCGAATCATAAATGCTATAAATACCTTGATGGATGCATGGAATTCTATTACGGGTGCTCGGCGAGGGATATTGTGTGACGCCAGTCGAAGAACGAAGATTGCAATTTTTCACGATCCGCTTACGCTATCGCCGGCAGCAACAGAACTCGTCGCAACCGCCCCACTCGAAGCGCTCGCACATCCAACCGCCGTTAACAAGGCAGCCATAAAGGCAGCAGACTATTGGAAATTATTGTTAAAGTTACCAGTCTTTAAAGTTGACGTCAAGCTGGGTTGTTATTTTCCACTTGCCATTGATAGCCTGGTCGTTGTAAAAAATTGGCCCGACGAGCACACAGACGTTTTCATTGAAATTGTACGAGATACCGGGACCGCCGCCGCCGTACGCATTATTACCGGTTGCCAGGTCGGCGCAGACGGTGATCCGGGTATAGTCAACGCCGCCCGCTGATTTCGCCGGAAGAAAGGAATGGTCCCAGGCAAGCGTAACCCCCTTATTGACCCCATCGATGCCTGTTATTGTTTTATTTCCTTCGTATCCTCCGACGAACAGCCTGCCGATAATGGGAAGCGTTTTGCCGATATTTACGTAACGGATATCAAAATCGGTAACGTTGGTTTTCACGCCCACATCGAAAATACCGATGGCAAGGGCGGGTTGGCCTTTGAAGAATGCGTCTTCCGGAACAGCGGCCTTTGTGTTGAACAATAACGGAAAATTCTGCGCTCCCATGAGATCGATCCCGATTTCCATCTGCAGTTTGCTGAACGGTAAAATGCCGAGCGTATAGCCGACGTCGGTGGGAAAAGCATCGTAAGCGTCTGAAGACGAATTCGCTATATGAAAGTAATCGTCGATATCGAGATGCCCGACGCCGTACGGCTGAATATCCGTGGTTCCGGCGGTCCATAACTCCGTCGATGGGGTCGCGAACGCCATGGTCGGCAGTCCGATGACAACGGCAACGAGCAAAAGCAACTGCGATTTTCTCATAAAACCTCCTGTTAAGAAGCGGCCGGTGAAGAATATTTTTTCTGAAGTTCGATATTTATCTTGAGCACGTTGACCATTTTCTCACCGACAAGACCGAACCACGGTGCAAAGGCGTTGTCGTGGAGAATTCGTTCGATTTCGGCGCGCAGGGTCGTATTGTCGCGTTTTGTCAAGGCAGCCCATGCGCCGGCCACGCGGTCGAGCTGGAATTCGGCATTGGCAAGCGAAATGTGCGGGTCGAGCCCGGAGGCGGAACTGGTCACCATGTCGCCCGGCACGTCCTGGAGATCGGCCCGCGGATGGTCAGCACGCCACATATCGAAGAATATCGACTGGATGTCGCTTCCCGAATTTACCGGTTCGATAGCGGTCACGCTTTTGCCGTCCGCGCCGGTGCGGGTGACGGACGAGGGGAATTTACCCGGATTCGCCTTTGAAAAACTCTTGAAAAAAACAACGGCCAGGTCCGTGGGGCCGGGGTGCGGCGTTGCCGGATTGTCCTTGACAAACTGGGCCACATCCGCAGGGTGGGAAGCGCTCCACGCCCCGATGTACGCGGCATGGGTGGAATCCGCGCTCACCCAGGCAACGGCGAGCGCATTGTGCGCGTCGGCCCACTGCGCGACAATGGACGGCGCGCCCTGAAAACTGTCCGCCTGAAACCATTTTTCAATATCAGGAGCAACAAGCTGCCCGGCCTGCGAGCCGCTCTTGTATTTGACGATCGGCCCGAGCATGGCCGCCACCCGGTTGCGCAGCGCATAGTTGGACGAGGCAAGCGCCGCCGAGGACGATGCAGAGGCATCGTAGGAGCAGGCCGACGGGCGCGGCTGGAAATATTGATCTTTTGTAAATGCCTGCGCGATGAGCAACGATCCCACCGGCGTACCGTTACCATCTTTTACGATACTGCCGTTTGCCTGGAAAGGAAAGAGGCCCTGCCCGATTCCCCACAGCGCCAGCGGATACAGGCCGCAACAGATGACCAGCGCGAAAAACAGCAGCCACAGACTCTTTGAGATATGTTTCAGCATAGCATCGTCTCCTTTTCTGCTTCGTGAACGTTCAGTTTACCAGGTGCAGGGCGACCATCAGCACATCAATGAGTTTAATGCCGATAAAGGGAAGGATCACCCCGCCGAGCCCCCATACGAGCAGGTTTTTCCGCAACAGCGCGTCCGCCCCGAGCGATTGGTAGGTAACCCCCTTGAGCGCGATCGGAATGAGCAGGGGTATAATAAGGGCGTTAAAAATGATTGCCGAAAGAATAGCCGAGGTGGAGGAGTGCAAGTGCATGATATCGACCGCCTTGAGCCAGGGAAGCGTGCTCGCGAAGAGCGCGGGAATAATGGCGAAGTATTTCGCGACATCGTTTGCTATTGAGAATGTCGTGAGCGCCCCGCGCGTCATGAGCAGCTGCTTGCCGATCTCGACGACTTCGATGAGTTTGGTCGGATCGCTGTCGAGATCCACCATGTTGGCCGCTTCCTTTGCCGCTTGCGTCCCGGCATTCATCGCCAGGGCCACATCCGCCTGCGCAAGGGCCGGGGCGTCGTTGGTCCCGTCACCCATCATTGCCACGAGTTTCCCCTCCGCCTGCTCCTTGCGGATATAGGCAAGCTTCGCCTCGGGCGTCGCCTGCGCGACGAAATCATCGACCCCTGCCTGCGCCGCGATGGTGGCGGCGGTGAGCGGATTGTCTCCCGTGATCATCACGGTCCGCAACCCCATTTTCCGCAGGTTATCGAAGCGCGCCTTCATTCCCGGTTTGAGGATGTCCGAAAGCACGATGACGCCGGCCACCCGCATGTCGTCGGCCACGACCAGCGGCGTTGCGCCCTTCGTTGCGACGCGGTCGACGATTGAACGCAGCTCCGGCGGCACGGCGCCCTTACCGTTGTTGATAAAAGCGATTATCGCGTCCGCCGCGCCTTTCCGGATACGGCGTCCGTCCGGCAGGTCGACGCCGCTCATCCGCGTCTGCGCGGAAAACGCCACATAGTGCGAGCCCTGTGGCACGTCAACCGGGCCATTCCCCTGCGCCTCGAAAAATTTAACGATTGATTTGCCCTCCGGAGTCTCATCCGCCGCGGATGCCAATGCCGCAAGCCGCATGAGCTCTTCGGGCGGAT
Organism: Chitinispirillaceae bacterium; assembly: GCA_049521335.1. GTDB lineage: Bacteria > Fibrobacterota > Chitinivibrionia > Chitinivibrionales > Chitinispirillaceae > BOG-1184. Next base: position 15,739 of record JBEKOX010000019.1, on the reverse strand, counting down.
AGTTGCCGACGGACAAAAATTCCGTTGCACGCCGGTTGCCCATGGTGATGGTGCCGGTCTTGTCGAGCAGCACCACATCCACGTCGCCCGCGGTTTCCACGGCCCTGCCGCTCTTGGCAATGATGTTGTTCTGCAACGCGCGCTCCATGCCGGCGATGCCGATTGCGGCAAGCAGGGCGCCGATGGTCGTGGGAATGAGACAGACAATAAGCGCCACCAGCGTCGGCACGTCGGTGCCGAGACTTTTGATGGCGTGCGTGAGGCCAAGATACCCCATCATGTACTGCTCCGCGTTCAAGGCCATGGGATAGAGAGGAATGACCACAATGAGGAAAATAAGGGTAAAGGCGGAAAGGACCAGCGTCAAGGCGATTTCGTTGGGCGTGCGATGGCGGATCGCCCCTTCCACGAGCGAGATCATTTTGTCGAGGAACGATTCGCCGGGGCTGCCGCTGATCGAGACGACGATCCGGTCCGATATGACAAGCGTACCGCCGATGACCCCGGACCGGTCGCCGCCGGCTTCACGTATGACCGGCGCGGATTCGCCGGTAATGGCCGACTCATCGATCGAGGCGATACCCTCGACGATATCGCCGTCGCCGGGGATAGTCTGCCCGGCCTCCACCACAACCTTATCACCGGACTTGAGTTCGGTCGATGAAACCTGCTCGATCGTCCCGTCCCCTTTTCGCCTGAAGGCCGGCGTGTCCCGGCGGGTACGGCGGAGCGACTCGGCCTGGGCCTTGCCACGCGCTTCGGCGAGGGCGGTGGCGAAATTCGCGAAGAGTACGGTGACGAAAAGCCATGCGTCAAGTGAAATGAAGTAGGAAACCGGCACCTGGCTTTCCGCTCCACCCACGAGCGCTTTCACGATAAAGAGAAAAGTCAGCAGCGCGCCTACCTCGACGACGAACATGACCGGGTTTTTCCACTGGAGATCCGGCCGCAGCATCACCAACGCCTGCTTGAGCGCGGGGACGGCCGTTTCGGCAGTGAGAAGGGGCCTGCTCCGTATCCTGCGTCCGGGGTGGGGCTTTTTAAACGCCTGCATCTTTGACTTTTGGGCAATTCCTGTTGGATTCATCGTTTTCTTTCCTTTGTATTGTATTCGCAGCAGTTGACTCGATGCATGCAGTTTATTGTCAGCCGCCAAACGGGATCGGGCCCAAATGCTCGGCCAGCGGTCCGAGGGCGGCTACCGGCAGAAAGAGCAGTGCTCCCACGATGACTATCGTGCCTAAAAGGAGAAAACCGAAGGTGAGGGTATCGTCCCGCAGGGTCCCCAGGCCAAAGGGCGCGGATTTTTTCTCGCCCAGAAATCCCGCCATGGCAATCATGGCAAGAATCGGAAGATAACGCGCAAAAAGCATGACCAGGCCGGTCGCGATATCGAACGGCACGGCTTCGGGAGAGGGACTCGGGTTGTTATTGGCGCCATAGCTTACGCCCAGCCCGTCAAATGCCGAGCCGTTGTTGGCCGAAGCAGAGGAAAACTGATATACTATTTGCGAAAATCCATGAGGACCGGGATTACTTTCCGCTTTAATTCCCCAATCGGTCGCCGCAAAAAGACCGGTCGGAAGAAGGATCATGAGCGGATGGATGAGTAATGCAATCACGGCAAGCTTACATTCGCGAATGCCGATTTTCTTCCCCAGATACTCGGGCGTCCGCCCCACCATCTGGCCGGCGATGAAGACGCCGATAATAAGAAACATCAGGAAGTTGATCATGCCGACCCCTTTCCCGCCGAATATGCAATTAAGCCACATGCCGGCCATGGGGGAGAGCGCGGCAATGGGGTTGAGCGCATCCATCTCGGCGTTGATCGAGCCGCAGGTCACGTCGGTGGTGAGGGCAGCATAAGTCGCACCGGCCGATGTCCCGAATCGCATCTCTTTACCTTCGAGATTCCCGAGGCGCTGGTCGACCGGCAGGCCGGCAACCGCGGGCAGTTGCACGAGCGTTTTCCCGCCCGGTGCTGAATTATTATGTATTGCATAGGTCCGCGCCAGAGGGTGGGCCGTGAACGCCGGGTTTGGTTTCAGCGTGTCAAAATACACGGACCAGACAACCGTGCCGACCATGAGCACCATCATGACGGAAAAGACAACCCAGGAATGTTTTCTCCTCTTGAGCATCCGGCCGTACATCAGCACCAGTACAAAGGGGAAAAGCATCATGGCCATCGTATTGAAAAAATTCGAGAACCCGGTGGGGTTTTCGAACGGATGCGCGGCATTCATGCCGAAGAAACCTCCGCCGTTGGTCCCCAGCATCTTTATGGGCTCGAGGGCGGCCACCGGACCCATCGAAATGGTTTGGTGAGCGGCTTCAAGCGTCGTTACGCCGTGCGAACTGCTGAAGGTCATGGGACAGCCCTGGATAAGGAACAGGACCCCGAGGACCAGTGAAACCGGTATGAACATGTATATCACCACGCGCCACATGTCAACGAAGAAATTACCGACCAAGGTTTGCCCGCGAAAGGCACGGATGATCGCGGCCAGCGAGCAGAACCCGACCGCCGCCGACAGGAACTGGTTGGCGATGCAGAAAAAGATCTGGCTGAAGATAGACAAATTCACCTCTCCGGCATAATGCTGGAGGTTTGTGTTGGTCATGAACGAGATGACGCTGTTGAAAATGGTGGAAGGCGCCAGTATTCCCTTATGGTCCCCGTTGAGCGGCAACCACGGCTGGAGCGCGAGGACCGCAAAGCCATAGACAAAGAGCGCGAGATTGAAGATAATCAGGGCTGCGGCGTATTGCTTCCAGGTTTGCCGGCCGCTGTCCAGTCGGTTTTCGAGCCATTTCAGGAGGCGAGGAGCCCGGTAGTTGCCTTCCATGATCCATGCGCAGTACCGGCTGAGGGGGATTGCGAGGAGCGTTGTCACGACCAGAAGTGAAATTGGAATAATCCATGTTTGCATAGCCTGCCTCTTTTACATCCGTTGAGCGTTACCGATGAGCATTAGAACCATTCGGGTCTAATCAGCGCCACAAAAAGGTATATAAGCAGAAATATCGCAACAATAGCGGTGATGATAATCATTGAACCCTCCCTATATTTTTTCGCAACCGATGAGGAACCAATAACATGCAAGCATCGATACGACGCCGAGGATAAACAACGACGGCAGCCAGAGTAAAAGATTCATCGCAAACTCTCCTTTTCAAGATTGACCACTATGTTTCGGCTCATTTAGAAATATAGGGAAAGCTGCGTAAGTATAGTATTAAATGTAACATGAAAAGCATTAAGAAAATGTTAAAATAGGTCGCAATTCGTGTGCCAATAACTGACATGAGATCGATTGTAAACCGAAGCGACTGATTTAAATCGGTGAACCTGTAATTTATTGGGCAATATCGGCATGCTTTACTGGCAGCCGTATCGTAAATCGCGCCCCGCCCTCTTCACGGTTGGAGGCTCCGATGGTGCCGCCCTGTATTTCAATGAACGCTCTGGTTATCGACAAGCCCAGCCCCGTACCGCCGGGCCTGGATCCCGGAATGCGGTAAAATTTCTCGAAAAGCCTGCTGACCGAATCGGGCGGGATACCGGGACCGGTATCCTCGACCGTTATGATCAGGGCGGCCGGTTCATAGACCGCGGCAAGGGTGATCCGGCTTTGCGGCGGCGTGTATTGCACGGCATTGACAAGCAGGTTGGAAAGCGCCTGCTGCAGAAGCACCGGGTCGGCCTCGACCAGCGGCATATTTTCCCGGACCTCGACAAATACCGTGTGAAACTCGAGCTCGTCGGCGAGATCGCGCAGGAGATTATTGAAAATATCCCGGATGTCCACCCATTCCCGGCGAATGGTTACCGCACCCGATTCGATGCGCGTCATATTGAGAAGATTCTCCACCACCCGATTGAGGCGGCCCGACGCGGTCCGGATATCATCGATGAGGAGTTCGAGAGATTCGCTTTTTGCGCGCGTGCCGGGGTCCGAAAGCGCATTCGAGGCGGTGATAATGGCGGTAATCGGCGTCCGCAGTTCATGTGAAACCGAGCGCAGGAACGTTTTGCTGAGCCTCTCGGCGCGCAGAAACATTCGCTCCAGCGCAATCGATATCTGCTGCAATGACATCCGGAAATGGCCCTCTTTGGCAAAAGGCAACTGGCCGTCCTTTCCCGATACAATGCCGACGACCCCGTAGCAATGTTCCTTCGACATGAGCGGATAGTAGGTGGCCTTGGCAAAAGGAAGGGTCCCGGTTCCCCTGCCCGCAGGGCTCTTGTTTTTATGCACCCATTCGGCGACGCTCCACTCTTTTTCGTTCTGGTCTTTAAAGGAGCTCTCCGGATGCGGCATGCGGTCGATGTCCGGACCATTGTTCGAGCCCGGCTCGGCGATATACAGTGAGACCTGGGCGTCGAAATCGCGGCTGAGATGTGAAACCGCGATTTTAGCGATATCGTCCGGCGTCTCCGTGGCCGAAAGATCCCGCACCAGAAAATAGAGCGACTCGGTCTGCCGCTCCCGAATCCTGACGGTATCGCGCTGCCGTCTGATCCGCAACGTCAATACCGTGGTGACCAGCGCGATGATAAAGTACAGGGAAACAAGGAGGATATCGGCCGATCGGGAGATGGCGAAGGTGTACCGGGGCGGAATAAACAGGAAATCCCAGAGAATTGCGCTCAGGGTGGCGGCGGAGAACAGCGGCCCTGGCCCGATATACGGGGAGAGCAGCGCGATGATAAAAAGGAAAAACATGCCGACCGACCGGTAATCCATGACGCTCGAAAAGGCCTGACAGGCTATTGCCGCAACTCCTATCGTGCCCAGCGCGGCCCCGTACTGCCGGACCGTCGAGGTCATCGACAAAGGGATGAAACGCCGCCGCCGTCCCGCTTTCGGGGCGCCGATATCTCCCTGCACGACATAGATATCGATGTCTCCGCTTTCGCGGATGAGATTATTGACAAGAGACCCTCCCTGAAAAAGGTCTACAACGGGGTTGGTCTGCGACTTGCCGATAATGATCTGCGTAACGTTGTTATGCCGCGCTGTACGGAGAAGCGCCCTGACGATATCGTCATCGGCCGTCGTGACGACACTGGCGCCCAGCTCCTGCGCAAGGGTGATATTCTTCCGCAGTATTTTTTCCGCTTCCGAGGAAGGGGACTTGGCGGTCTGGATATACACCGCGACCCATGGCGCCTGCATGGTGTCCGCAATCCGTTTGGTCCACCGGATGAGCCGTTCGGAATAGGGACTCGGGCCAACCGCTACCATAAGCCGTTCTACCGTTTTCCAGGGACCTGGAATCCGGTTCTCTTCCATGAAATCCTTGAGTTGCAGATCGACCCGCTGCGCCGTGGCCCGCAACGCAATTTCCCGAAGCGCGGTCAGATTACCTTTGTGGAAGAAATTCGCGACCGCGGCCGCCGATCGCTCCGGCGCGTAGACTTTCCCCTCTGAAAAACGCCGGAGGAGGTCCTCGGGCGAAATATCAACAAGCTCTATTTCATCGGCGGCGTCCAGAATGCCATCCGGCACGGTTTCGCGCACGACAACGCCGCTGATCTGGTGCACCGTATCGACAAGACTTTCCACATGCTGGACATTGAGCGTTGAAACGACATTAATGCCATTGTCAATCAGTTCGAGGACATCCTGGTACCGCTTCGCATGACGCATGCCCACGGCGTTGGTATGGGCCAGTTCATCGACCAGCACATATTCGGGCCTTCGCCGCAGTATTTCATCGAGGTTCAGGTCAAGAAGCGTTACCTCGCGGTAGATGAGGGAGATTCTGGGGATTACCGGGAGTCCGGCAAGCAGCGCCTCGGTTTCGGCCCGTCCGTGCGTTTCGACGATGCCGACGACGACATCGGCGCCCCGCGCCTTCAGCGCCTGCGCCGCCTGCAGCATGGCGAATGTTTTACCCACGCCCGCGCACATGCCGAAGAATATTTTCAGGCGCCCCTTCCCCTCGCGTTGTTTTTCACGCGAGAGAGTGGCGAGAAAACTTTCCGGTTCGGGCCGAGTGTCGTCGTTCATCATAGCGACCCTGTCAGTGAATCCAGCGCGAAGTTGAGAAGCAGCGTATTCACCCGCGTTCCCGATAAAATAGAAGATTTCGATCCTCCGGCCAAACCGGCGATGATTGACCTGAGCTTCGCAGCCTGGGATGGACCCAGATGCCGGGCACCGCAGATCCGCGGCGCCTGCAGAAAGGCCGATTCCCCGCTGATGTCAGGATCAAGGCCGCTTCCCGATGAGAACAGCATATCCGGCGGCACGTCGGCAGCCGAATCGAGAAAATTGGCGCGTCGGAAGGCGGCCCTGCGCAACGCTACCGAATCGGCAAGGGCAATCGACGAGGGGCTCAGGTTGCTGCCGCCGGAGGGCAGCGGGTTATAGCCGGTCGCAGATGGGCGCGACTGGAAATAGCGGTCGCTCGTACACGAGCGACCGATGAGAAACGAGCCGAATACCCGGCCGTCGCGCTTGATGAGGCTGCCGTTCGCCGTTCCCCGGAAAAACACCTGACCAACGCCGGTAAGAACAAATGGATATATGATGCCGGTAAGGATAGTAAGGGCAATCAGCATTAAAACCGCGTGTTTGATCGTTTTCATGGTGAGTCCCCGTTAAACAAGGCCGATTGCCCTTATCAACATGTCAATGAGTTTTATACCGATAAAAGGTACGATCAACCCTCCGGCTCCATACATCAGCAGATTCTTCCGCAGGATTTCGGTTGCCCGTGCAGGACGGAACGCGGCCCCTTTGAGGGCGAGCGGAATGAGCGCGGCGATGATCAGGGCGTTGAAGATGACCGCGCTGAGAATGGCGCTCTGCGGCGAGCTTAATTTCATTATGTTAAGAGCCGCGAGCGGTCCGTGCGGGGTCCCCACGGCATAAAGTCCCCCGAACATGGCCGGGATGATGGCGAAGTATTTTGAAACGTCATTGGCAATGGAAAAAGTGGTCAAGGCGCCTCGTGTCATGAGAAGCTGTTTGCCGGTCTCGACGATCTCGATGAGTTTGGTCGGATTGCTTTCGAGGTCGATCATATTCCCGGCTTCCCGGGCCGCCTGAGTGCCGGAGTTCATGGCCACGCCGACATCCGCCTGCGCAAGCGCTGGCGCGTCGTTGGTGCCGTCGCCAATCATGGCAACCATGCGGCCCTGTCGCTGCTCCTGCCGTATCCGTTCAAGCTTGGCTTCCGGAGAGGCATTGGCGATAAAATCATCGACGCCCGCTTCGGCGGCGATCGCCGCGGCGGTGAGCGCATTGTCGCCGGTAATCATGATGGTCTGGATACCCATCTTTCGCATGTGATCACACTGCTCCCTGATGCCCCCTTTGATGACGTCGGTCAGGTGGATGACTCCCAGGACCCGCCCATTTTCCGCAACGACCAGCGGCGTTCCGCCTCCCCGCGCGATCCCTTCGACCACCGCATCGACCTCCTTTGGAAAGTCCTCCCCCGCATCTTCGACATAGCTCCTGATCGCCTCGTAGGCCCCCTTGCGAATGGCCCGGTTCCCCGAAGGACCCCGGAGGTCGACGCCGCTCATCTTCGTGCGCGCCGAGAAGGGAATGAAATGCGCATGCCCCTCCGCCACCTCCCGGCCGCGAATGCCGAATTGCTGCTTGGCAAGGACGACGATTGACCGGCCCTCGGGAGTCTCATCCGCCAGCGAGGCGAGTTGTGCGGCATCGGCAACCTGCTCGATCGAGAACCCGGGAGCCGGGATAAACCGCGTCGCCGTCCGGTTGCCGATGGTGATGGTGCCGGTCTTATCGAGCAGAAGGACATCGACGTCGCCAGCCGCCTCGATCGCCCTTCCGCTGAGCGCGACGACTTTGCGTTTCAGCATCCGGTCCATGCCCGAAATGCCGATGGCGCTGAGCAAGCCGCCGATGGTGGTGGGGATGAGGCATACCAGAAGTGAAATCAGCACCGGCAGGGACAACAGGATCGCCCCGTCCTGCCCGGTGGTCCGTTCAAGATAGATACCGAGCGCCGGCAGCGTTGCGACAACGAGCAGGAAGATCAGGGTGATGCTTGACAGCAGAAGAGTCAGGGCGATCTCATTCGGGGTTTTGCGGCGGGCCGCTCCTTCCACGAGCTTGATTATCCGATTTACAAAGGAATCCCCTCGGTCGCTGGTGATCCGGACGATGATGGCGTCGCTCAGGATGCGCGTTCCTCCGGTGACCGCGTTCCGGTCGCCGCCGCATTCACGTATGACCGGCGCCGACTCCCCGGTAACGGTTGATTCATCGACCGTGGCGATGCCCTCAACGACCTCGCCGTCGCCCGGAATCGTATCTCCGGCGACACAGAGGACGACTTCATCCTTCATGATCTCCTCTGCGTGCACCTTCTCGGTAAACTCGGCACTACCGAGGGTGGTGACGGCGCTTTCGATCATCCCTTTCTTATAGCGAACCACTTTTTTTGCCATCAGCCCTGAAACCGAATTCCGCAGGGACGTCGCCTGGGCTTTGCTTCGAGTTTTTGCGATGGCCTCCGCGAAATTGGCAAAAAACAGCGTGATCCAGAGCCAGAGGGTAATCTGCAGGGTGAATCCAGCGTGATGATGCGAAAAAATTTCGCGCGTCAGAGAATAGGTCGATAGAAGGGCGCCGATGCCGACGAAAAACATCACGGGATTCCGGAACTGCGAGACGGGATTTAAATTTTTCAGCGCCTCAACGATAGCCGCCCTGGCAATTACCGGATCGAAAAGTCCGGGAGACTTGAACTTTTGTTCATCCATTGTTACAACCCTTTGCCCGAGATGGTAAGGAAGTGCTGCAGAATCGGGCCGAGTGATAGCGCTGGGAAAAAGTTCAATGCGCCGACGATGATGATGGTGCCGATAAGCAGTATGAGGAAAAGGGTTCCATGAGTCGGAAAGGTGCCTGAGGAGACCGGATGGATGTTTTTTGCGGCGAGGCCGCCGGCAATGCCGAGAACCGCGAGCAGGGTAACGAACCGCCCCGCCAGCATCGCTACCGGGGTTGTCAGAGTATAGAATGGCGCGGCCGCGTTGAGCGCGCCGAAAGCGCTGCCGTTATTGTTCGATACCGACGCGAAATTATAAAGGACCTCGTTAAGACCGCCGATCCCCGATGCGCCGAGCGCGGCAATGCCGGGCTTGACACTGCAAGCGATCGCGGCCAGGATCAACATGACGACCGGCGACGCGAGCACGCCGATCACGCACATCTTCACTTCGGACGACTCGATTGCCTTGCCGATATATTCCGGCGATCTGCCGACCATGAGCCCGGCGATGAAAACCGTGATAATCGCGTAGAGCACCATGCTGTAGAGCCCGGACCCCACCCCGCCGAAAATGACCTCACCCATCATTATGTTGAACATCGCGACGCATCCGGTAAGCGACGCGAGGCTTTCGTGCCTGCAATTGACCGCGCCGCAGGAAGCCGCGGTGGTGGCGACCGCAAACAGCGCCGACCCGGTTTCGCCGAAGCGAAGCTCCTTGCCTTCGAGCGAGCCGTGCGTTTGCAAGACCGGGTTCCAGGCATTTTCAGCATGGAGCGCCACCACGAGTCCGCCGCAGAAAATGATCAGCATGGCGATGAAAAGCGCCTTGCCATGCTCCGGCGAACCGATCAATCTCCCGAAAGCAAAGGCAAGCGCTCCCGGTATGAGGAATATAGCGACAATTTCGAGGAAATTCGTGAACGGCGTGGGATTTTCGAACGGATGAGCGCCGTTGGCGTTGAAAAATCCGCCGCCGCTCGTGCCGAGTTGCTTAATTGCGACTTGTGACGCAACCGGTCCGACAGGGATGACTTGCGCCTGGCCATCAAGTGTTGCCGTCGTAATGTACGGGGACATCGTCTGTACGGTTCCTTGCGCGATGAGAAGTATCGACAGAATCATGCACAATGGCAACAGGATATAGACGACGGACTTGACGAGATCGGACCAGAAATTACCGATCGACGCGCTGTTTTTCTGCACAATGCCACGGGCAAGCGCTGCCACGACGGCCATCGCGGTGGCGGCGCTCACGAAATTCTGTACCGCCAGAGCGACCATCTGCGTGAAGTACGACATCGTGGTTTCCCCGGCGTACGCTTGCCAGTCGGTATTCGTCACAAAACTGACTGCGGTATTGAGCGCGGTCAAAAACGGCACAGGTCCAAAATGCCGCGGATTCAGGGGAAGGCGATTTTGAATGAGCTGAATGAGCAGAACCGCGACGATTCCCATACCACTGAAAAGCAGGAGTGATCCCGCATATTCCTTCCATGTCATCGGTTCATCAGGATCGATCCCGCATATTCGATAGATCGCCCGCTCAATCGCCGAAAATCCCCACAGGGTGAGTGGTTTTTTCCCGTCGAATACCCGCGCGATATACATCCCTAAAAGAGGGCTGACAATTACCAGGGAACCGATAAAAAGCGCAATAAGCGTATAATCCTTGATGCCCATGGTGTGCTCCGCTTTAGAATTTTTCGGGAAAGATAATGGCAGCGGCTAAATAAACGATGAGGAGCGCTGCAACGATGCCGCCGATCAGAAAGTCTGAAGTCATACACATCTCCCGAATGAATATACTAACCTGATTGTATAAGATAGTGTGCCAAATATTAAGAAACCGTTAAGAATTGGAATGGGGTATTAAGAAAACATAAAGACCATCGCCCTCTCCTCGCTTGCGGCTATTATATTGAAACTCCGTGATCAAAACCGCTGCGGTGATCGTCCCTCCACTCTGCGATTTCTACTTTACCCGCCACCGGTTTTCCGCGCTCGGCGCGAACATTGTCGGGCAACTGCTCGAACGCGCCGGCATCAGGGCGACGGTGCTCAACTTTCCGCTCCTGAACGTGAAGGGAACCCCGATCGATTTGCCGCCGGAGCTTTTTTACCTCAAGCCATTTCTCATCGACGGGGAGACCGGCAGGCTCTCCTTCTTCACGCGCTACCGACGCTTCGGGCCTGCGAATGAACGGTGCGCAGGCATGATCGAAGCGCTGCGGCCGGATCTCTGCTTTTTCTCCCTCTTTGCCTTCTGCTACGGCGACGACGCGCGGACGCTTGCCGCGCACATCAAGGCGAAATTACCGGCGATTCCGCTCATCATCGGCGGCGCCGGAGCGAGCAGCTATCCGGAATATCAGCTCACCGGGGCGTTCGATCATCTCCTGCAAGGCGAGGCGGAGGCGCGCCTGCCGCCCTTTCTCGACGCAATCCAGCGGTCCGGGTCGGATTTCAGCGGGGTTAAAGGTTTGTATCGCAACATGGTTCAGTCGGCAGCATATCCGAAGACGCAATCCGCCAGTGCAATGGATGTTCCGCACATGGATGAAATGCTGATCCCCCTTGTGAAAACCTCCGAGTCTTCCCGTACCGTAACCTATGCAACCTCGCTGGCCCGCGGTTGCCCGAAGCGGTGCGACTTCTGTTCGAGCAGCCTGCTCTTCGGGAAGATGCTGCGGACGGTTTCGCTCCAGCGGCTCGACGATCTCCTGAAAAGCCGATTATCCGAGCTCGTGCGGCCCGGCAAACGCACCATTATCAATATCGAAGATGACAATCTCCTGTGCGACGAAGCGCTCTTCAAGGCCGTCATCGCGATCTTCCGCACGCACATTCCCGACGCGGGGTTCATCGCTGAAAACGGGCTCGACTATACCTTGCTCACCCCGCAGCTCTGCACCTGGCTTATCGAAAACGGCATGCGCAAGTTCAACCTTTCGCTTGCCTCGACAAATACGGCTATCCTGCAAAACCGCGGGCGCAGTCTCGACCTTGGCCGTTACGAAATGGTTATCGCTTTACTCGCTGCAAAAAATATCCCGACCGTTACCTACTTCATGTGTGGATTCAAAGAGGATACCGTTCAAACAGTCGCTGATGCGCTTAACTACCTGAACGATAAACCGACCCGCATCGGCATTTCGCCGTTTTATCCGGTGCCCGGACTGCCCGGCTTCACTGACCCGCGAAAATTCACCCCCCTTACCGCCCGGCTCTGCTGCGGATCGAGCATGTATTCTTGGAACCAATCGCTTTCCACGGCCACCATGGTGACCGCGTTTCGGCTGGCCAGATTAAGCAACCTGAAAAAAAGCCCGATTAAAAGTGTGATGGAAGAGAAAGTTTTATCGCTGATCAGAAAAGAAAAACGGCTCTATACGGTAAAGCTGGGAATAAACGGCAACGAGGAGATAACGCAGGCGCCGGGGATGGATGGGGAGCTTCTTGAGAGAGTGAACTTTTTGTAAGGATGTGGACAGAAAAGGCAAAGATCCTGGCGTTCCTGAACTACTCGATTCCCTGATGGGAACGCGGTTTCGTTGAAAAGGCCGCATCAGGCTTTATCGCGTAGCGCCGACAATCCCGCACCGTCCTCACCCGCGATGAAGGTCCGCACCTGCCTTCTTTTCATCCGCAGTCAGAATTGCAAAAGCTTGGATCCCCTCGCCCCTTCCGAATGCCGTCAACCCTTCACCGGACGTGGCGGTAACAGCGACATGACCGATGGGAAGCGCGAGCAGGCCGGCAATCGATTCCCGCATTCGGCGAAGATACGATGACAGATGTGGCCGGGCGGCCTCGATGGAAATAGACAGATGCGTTAATTCATGCGCAACGAGAAGGTCGAGTGATTTTGCCAGATAGATCCGGCTGTCGGTAATGCCCTCCTTGAAGCAAAGGTCATCGGTCATAGTTCCAAGCACCGGCGTTCCATGCAGGCCGGAGATGGCATTGGTTATTGCATGCAGGACGACATCGGCATCGCTGTTACCCTGCAGTCCGACGCACTCGGGGATACAAACACCGCCGAGAAGGAGCGGTTTTAGAGAGGAGCCTTCGGCCTCAAATCGGTGCGAATCCTGACCTATCGCTGAAATCGACATGCATCACGCCTCTCTGCAAATTCCGGGCACGGTAAAAGGTATATTTTAAAAATACACTGCGTTTGCCATAACAGCGCCGAGCCCTTTCCTCAATTATTTTATAAACAGTGGAAAACTTATTCCTCATTCGCTATCCGGAGCCGCCGATTTTAATACCGGCAAAACGGAAAACCTCGATCGGACGGTCGGATGAAAACGATATTGTACTGACCGAAGCTCGTGCAAGCCGACGCCATGCGGCCATGGGATGGATGCGATTTCAAAAATCTTTCAGCATCAGCGATCTCGGCAGCTCGAACGGAACCTATCTGAATGGGGTAAAGCTTCCTCCCAATAATGCCCACATGCTGAAAGACCGCGATAAAATCCGCATTGCATCCGCGGTTTTCACCGTCCGTATCGTCGAGAATCCCGCCATCATCGCCGGTGAATTCAGGGAGCTCCGCGATCGCATCCAATGCGAAGCGACGCAGATCGTGCATGTGGACGACATGGCAAGTCCGGCCTTTCCCACGGGCATTACCGGCAGCCTTACGCATCTCTGTCCGGTTGAAATTTTTCAAATGCTCGATGCCGGGAGCAAGAGCGGAATATTGTCATTAACGACAACCGGCGGTGAAGGCCGTTTCTCGATCAGCAAAGGCAAAATCGTCTCTGCCGCATTCAAGGGAAATCGCGGAGAGCATGCGGTTTACGAGGCGCTCAGGTACAGTGAAGGGACTTTTCGTTTCGATCTGGGTGAAGTCGAAGTGCCGGATCCTGAACAGGTTCTCAATACCGCCTTTCTGCTCATTGAAGGCTGCCGCCTCCTCGATGAATCTTCAAAAGGATCGGCGGGGTAATGACGTTGCCCCCACTCCGACAACACCGTTCGTGGTGAGCCGGTCGGACCATGAACGGTTTTTATAGCTCCCTACAGCAGATTCGCCGCCAGCTCCGAGAGCTTCGACCGTTCTCCTTTTGTCATCGTGACATGGGCGGCAATCGCCTGGTCCTTGAACCGTTCTACGACATAGGTCAATCCGTTGCTTGAAGAGTCGATATAAGGATTGTCGATCTGATAGGGATCGCCGGTGACAACGATTTTCGTACCGTCGCCGACGCGGGTAATAATGGTTTTTATCTCGTGCGGGGTCAGATTCTGCGCCTCATCGATGATGAGATACTGGTTATGAATCGATCGGCCCCGGATGTAGGTCAGCGGCTCGATGAGGATGATTCCCATGTCAACAAGCTCGGCGAAGCCCCGGATCGGTCGGTTGGCGCGGCTGTCCTTGCGCATGATGAGCTCGACGTTATCGGCGATCGGGTACATCCATGGCGTCAGCTTCTCCTCCACGGTACCGGGCAGAAATCCGATATCCTTTCCCATCGGCAAAGTTGGACGGGAAACGAGAACGCGGGAATAGACGTTTTCATCGACGGTCTTGAAGAGGCTGGCGGCGACCGCCAGAAGCGTCTTGCCGGTGCCCGCCTTGCCGACCAGCGTGACGAGCTGGATCCCGTCGTGCAGCAAGGCATCCATGGCAAACTGCTGCTCCCGGTTGCGGGGCATGACGCGCCAGTTCTCACGATTATTTTCAGAAAGCAACCTTACCACCGCGCCGGTCTCCGCATCGAACCGGCCAGCCGCCGTAACGGCGGAATCATTCGATGCAACAAACGTCACGTACTGGTTCGGCAGAAGCGTCTCCCCGACCGCAACGGATCCCCGTTCGCGAAACGCCGCTATAAGGCTCCGCTCCACCGTGATCGTTCGATACCCCTGGTATAACTCTTCGATATCCACCTTATCGGATTCATAATCTTCGACCTTGAGACCGAGCGCATCCGCCTTGATCCGCAGATTGAGGTCCTTGCTGACGAAGATGGCCGGAATGCCCTCCGCCTCCTGTTTGACATCAAGCGCAATGGCGAGGATACGGTTATCCCTAGCGTCCGACTGGAGCGCGCCGGGCATTCGCTGAAGCGTGGCGGAATTGCCGCTTCGGACAAACAGGGCGCCCCCGTTATCGAGCGGTATTCCTTTCACGACAGAGTTCTTCTGTCGCAAGGCATCAATATACCGGGAGGTCTGGCGCGCGTTGCGGCCGGTCTCGCTCTGGTCTTTCTTGAAATGGTCGATGTCCTCGATAACGGTGATCGGGATGATGACATTGTTCGCGCCGAATTTAAAAAGCGCCTGGGCGTCGTAGAGCATGACCGTGGTGTCGAGTATGTAGTTAATGTGATGAGGAGAGTGCATGGCTGGTTTCCACGTTCAGTTTGATGGTGCGAGCGGAACCCGAAAAGAATAAACGATTGCTCGTTATAAATTTAATTTACCTGAAGAGGCGTACGTGCGCCGCTCAACTTTATCATCCGCTCCAATCCCTCTTTCCTGCCAAAAGTTTACCAAAACTTTACTAAACTTTACCGTTTTCCTTTCTTTGCCTTTCGGGGGTTTTGAACCAGCATTGATGGAAGCTTTATATAATCATATTCGAACCGGATGTTTTCGTAAAAATAGGCGCTGTGCGAAGAGGCCTTCACGAGTCCATTTAAGGTGATCATCTCGCTTCTGGATTATATAATTGAGGGCAGGAAATACCCTTTAATACAAGCAGGATTTCTGACGCAAAGTTGAACATGGCTTTTTGAACGAATGCCTGCTCCGGGATAAATCGGGGTGCCCTCCCAAAAAGCCCCTCTAACCGTGTCGTAGGAATGATTTCTTTCATTTTGAATCGTGTGCATGCATTCAATAACGGCGCAATCAAGATTCCTTAACAGAAGGTCACCAGAAGTTCCTAAAGACTTATTTTTTGGCATCTCAAAATTTGACATTTTTTGTTTTTTAATAAATACTTTAT
>JBEKOX010000018.1:0-41351 GCA_049521335.1 Chitinispirillaceae bacterium | reverse complement strand
CTCATCCGTATTTTCTGCCATGATCGACAGCGTCGTAAATAAATATCCCAATGTCAAAATAGTCGCCACGACGCTGCGGGACGTGCATTCCACCAACCATCACAGCTGGGGAGCGGTCGCATGGGTGGACGGTAAAACGTATGTGTCCCCGACCTGCGAGTTGACGATTCTCGACCGGGTCGGCGGAGGCGATGGATTTGCATCGGGTTTTTTTTACGGGCTGCTCACGGGCGAAAATCCGGCGGATGCGCTCAAACTCGGTTGGGCTCACGGAGCGTTGCTTACCACCTTCCCCGGCGATACTACCATGGCAACCGTTGAACAAGTGCGCGAATTTGCCAAAGGCGGGTCTGCGCGGATCCAGCGATAGTTGCGCCTGATTCACCAATAAAAAGGCACGGCAATCATGATCTTCTGGGAAAACAGTGCAGAAAAAAGGTTTTTATCCGATGACCTCATGCGGCAGGGCATATATGCGGCGCTTGACAAATTTAGCGCCAGGAAAAAGATCCTCATCGTCCCGCCCGATATCACCAGACTCCATTCCGGCGCCGGCGAGCTCACGCGATATGCCTACGAACATGATCCGGCTGCGGTGCGTGCGATTCTACCGGCGCTTGGCACCCATGCTCCCATGACCGGGCAGGAGATCTCACTGATGTTCGGGGATCTGCCGAAAACACTTTTTCATGCGCATGCGTGGCGATCCGACTGTGTAACCCTCGGGGAAATTCCAGCCGATTTTGTCGAGCATGCCTCGGGAGGCTTGGTCGCCTATTCCATCCCCGTGGCAGTGAACAGGCGTATTGTGTCGCCTGACTATGACTGTATTTTCTCCATCGGCCAAGTTGTGCCGCACGAAGTGGCCGGTTTCGCCGGCCAGAGCAAGAATCTTTTCGTGGGGCTTGGAGGCGCTGAAAATATCAATAAAAGCCATTTTCTCGGCGCGACATATGGTATGGAACGGATCATGGGTCGTGTGGCGACGCCGGTCCGGGCTGTGTTCGATTATGTCACCGATAATTTTCTACGAGATATTCCTGTTATCTATGCCTTGACAGTCATGGACCGGGACAGCGACGGAGCCATGCGACCGCGTGGTCTTTTTATCGGAAACGACCGGGCGTGTTTTGACCGGGCGGCAGCGTTATCGTGTCGCGTCAATATTTCGCTGCTCGAAAAACCGCTACACCGGACCGTCGTGTACCTGGATCCGGTGGAATATCGAAGTTTTTGGCTGGGCAATAAAAGCATATATCGCACGCGCATGGCCATGGCCGACAATAGCAGGCTCATTGTCCTGGCGCCCGGTGTGGACAAATTCGGTGAAGACGGCGAGATCGACCGCCTCATCAGAACATTCGGCTATCATGGCACTCCGGCGACACTTGCAAAAATAAACAAAAGTAAATCTCTCAGAAATAACCTTGGCGCTGCCGCTCATCTGATCCACGGTTCTTCCGAAGGCCGCTTCGGTATTACCTACTGCCCCGGCGGAATTGCCAGGGAAGAGGTTGAAAAAGCGGGATTCGATTATGCGCCGGTCGATACGATGCTTAAACGTTACAACCCGGAAAAACTTTCCGAAGGGTATAACGTTCTCCCCGACGGTGAGGAACTGTTCTTTATTTCTAATCCGGCGATAGGCCTCTGGGCATGGAAGGGCTGCTTTTAACTAAAGGTAATCTCTAAAGATTCCATTTATGGTTCGACAGTGGATCAAGACGTACAGAGTCTTCTTCAAATTCGGGGCATTACCATTAAACCGACGAAGCCCGATTTTCGGTGGAGTGTGCATACCTTTTGTTGTCGATTAAAAGCCGAAATAGTTTTTTGCATTATTGCAGCAGATATTTCGCACCATCGGTCCGATAAGTTCTTCATCATCCGGGCAATCGCCGTTCTCCATGTCGGCGCCAACTAAATTACACAGGATTCTCCTGAAGTACTCGTGACGCGGAAAGGAGAGAAACGAGCGTGAATCCGTAGCCATTCCCACGAATCGGGCAAGGAGTCCGAGTCCGGAGAGCGCCGCGACATGGCGGGTTATCCCATCTTTCTGATCAAGAAACCACCAGGCGGGGCCGAACTGCACCTTGCCGGGAAACGATCCGTCCTGGAACGCCCCAGTCATGCAGACGATGAGTTCATTATCGCCGGGATTACCGTTAAATAAGACCGTGCGGGTAAGCTGGCCACTTTTGTCAAGTGCATCAAGGAGTAGGGCAAGCGGCCATGCCGATGTTCCGTCCCCGATGCAATCTACGCCGGAATCCGGACCGAACGCGGTAAAGATGCGGCTGCGGACGTTGCGGATTATACCGAAATGAAACTGCTGCACCCAGCCGCGGCGATAATTCATTCGGCAAAGCTCAAGAAAGAGCCCCGCCTTGAAGATGTCGGCATCCGGCGAGGTCGGTGCACCACCTGCTCGCGCTTTCAAAAATATACGGCTGGACTCGGCGGCGGTTGGCAGTTTGGGTGGCACCCGTTCAAAAGCATGATCAGAGCAGCGGCAGCCGTGTTCGTGAAAATATGCGTGCCTTTTATCGATTGCTGCAAGGAGAGCGTCAAAGGAGGCAATCTCCGTGTCCGATACTTCCGCCAGTTTGTCGATATAGTGATTCCACGCGGTGAGGTTATCAATCGACATCGCTTTGTCCGGCCTGAATGTCGGACGCATCGAAAGTTCCGTTTTCTGCTCCCGGAGGCGTTCATGCGCTGACAGGTCATCGATCGGATCATCGGTTGTACACACGATCTTTACCTTCATCTTCCTGAGAAGGTTTTGTACGGAAAAAGCCGTTTCGCCGATCCGCTCGTTGCAGGTGGCATATATCGAGGAAGCACTCTCCGGTGTAAGAAGATCGGTGATGCCGAAATACCGCCGGAGTTCCAGATGCGCCCAGTCGAAAAGCGGGTTCCGCATGAGCAGTGGCATGGAGCGCGCCCATGCGGCGAATTTTTCTTCATCGCCGGCGTTGCCGGTGATGAACCGTTCATCAATTCCATTCGCCCTCATTGCACGCCATTTGTAATGATCACCGGAAAGCCAGATGCGGCTGATATTTTCGAAATGCGCATCGGCGGCGATATCGGCAGCGGAAAGATGACAATGGTAATCGTAAATCGGCGCGGTTTCGGCATATTCGTGAAATAACTTCCGGGCAGCAGTGGTATGGAGAAGAAAATCATCGGAAAGATAGGTCATAAGGTATCCTCACATTAAAACACGGATTCACGGAAGAGTATGATTGCGCAATTCTGCGTACCCTTATCAAATATCGTCAAGCAGGTCCTGGTACGATGAAAATTCGGCGATTTTTTCCGCCGCGATTCTAATTCGATCCAGCTTAACCAATCCCGTCGATTCGGCTAGGAACAGGATATACGCTACAGTTTGCTGTGCGTAAAACAGTCGCGCTTGATTGGAGATCCGGTAAAAGCGGCTTCGCTGACGGTAACCGTCGGTGGAATGGTCGCCGAGACAATCGATATTACCCGAAGCGGCGAGAATAAAAAGAAAATTGTATTCGAACCAAAAAACGTGATCCGGCGAGGGCGTCAGCGTATCGAGCCGTCGTCGCAGATTTTCAGGGGAATCGAAAATTTTGTCGGGCGAGATACCCTCTTTTTTGAAGGTCGAGGTGATAAAATCGCGGGCAAAAGCTTTCTGGGAGGAATTATCTGTAAAGGCGCCGATTATTGCGAGTTTTTTTGTAAACTCGTACCAGTCGTGCCAGAGTACCTGGTCGCTTTTGTCCTTGGAACGCGACAGGGCAACCCCCATCTCGTAGGTATATCGGCCGGAGGTTTTAATTTCAAATGCACCGCTGGTAACACGCCCGATGGTGCCGTAGTTTTCGGTTGATTTTCCTGATCCCGAATGGAACCCGATAGAGAGGCCGAACCGTTCAGCAACGCGGTAGAGCGCTTCAATTTTACCTGCCAGAGCGGCATTATCCGTATAGGGAATATTTTTCTGAAATCCGATATTCGGCGCAATAAACTCGAATTGCATTCCCATAACCTCCACCAGAGCCAGACATACCGCGAGAGTTTGCGGGGAGGTTTCTCCCGGCAGCTCATCGATGGATAGCTCCTTGAAAAACTTCCTTCCTTCCTTAGTTGTAAAGTACTTTCTACGAATCGCACAGTATCGTTCATCACGGGCTTTCGTTTTTTTCAAGGCGGGCAGGAGATAGGTCACTATTCGCATGATCTCCTGTTCCGGAAAGGTAAAGTGAAGGCTGTCCAATTTCCGGACAAGGGCGGAAAAGAGCACAGGATCAACGTTTTCCTTAAATTTTCTCTCCAGCTCACCCGCATCATGAATATAATCCTGACCTGTCAGCTCCGGGCTCATGTCGTAGGTGATATAGGATGCAAAGATGCTCCCTTCCACGAGCTGCTCTTCGATGGCGTCGAATCGACCGCCGATGGGTTGATGGTCGGCATTGAACCCCCAGGGGATCCGGTGACGGTGAAACCCGTGCTTGAGCATTTCGATAATAGATGCATGCGACATTCCCTGCACCGATTGCCCCTGATGTCCTTCAGGCACCGATCTCCCGATGAATGGAAATGGAACGTCGGCCAGCCGATTATCGATCATGGCATCGACATCGTAAACAAGTTCGCGGGGAATGGAATTCTGGTTGGCGGTAAGCGGCAGGCCCAGTTCCTTCATGACCCATGCAACCGCCGGCCAGTGGAGCGTCGTAAACCTGGCGCCGATGCCAAGACTCGATTTTCTCAAAGGATCCGCGGCGCGCGGAAAAATAGTCGACGCAGGGTCATGTTCGAGAACGAGGTTTTTAAGCGTGATGAGGTTTTTCCAGACAAACGGAATGATCTGCAACGAGCCGTCGATTATCTTTGCACCACTGAATCCGAAGGATGTACCTGAGGTCGTAAAAAGACCGCAATCTCCGGTTATTTTCGATTCGATCACGAACAGCGTCGCGTTGCCCAGGTGAAACATGGAGCGAGGCCAGAGCAGGAGTTTTTCAAGCTTTGGGGCGCAAGCTTCAGCTGTTTCCTTATTGACAACGGTTCGTAGAAGGCTTTGCTCGGCAACGGTCTCCGCGATGAGCCTCGCTCTATCGAGGGTCAGATCCGGCGAAATAGCGGGATTGTCCTTGATAAAGAAAGCATTCTGTAGAAGAAAGCCGTTTATATCCATTGGAGCGCAACTCCCGCTAAAAGGAGAACATTGCACGAACGTTGTAATGCCAGTTGCCATTTGCTTGTAACAGATCATAGGGGGTAGAGGTTCCATCCGCCTCAACCCATCGGAAATGGTCTTTCCCGACCAGCCCCGTGATGGCAAAACCCTTGATAATGGTTTTCTGCGCCCAGATTGACCAGTGGCGCTTATTCTGGTTGGGAAAGTTACTGGGCGGGAGCGGGTATGGACTATCCGGCCCCGCAATGCCATTCTGGTAGGGATAGTCGAAATACTCCCCTTCAAGGGAAAGCACATCGAGCACATTTAAGGTGGGGAAATTGAATCCCAACATGATCGGCATTCGTTGCCAGACGGAATCGTAATAAGTCCCGTAGTTTTTTACTCCGAGAATGGCGGCTTCGCTATAAATTTTCAAATCCTGCCGCCCGAATGCGCCCGAAAATCCTTCCGACAGCAGCGATTTCGGATCAAACGCGCACCTCGCCATCAGTTTGACCCCCTGCATGGTATAGGGAGCGTCGCCAGGCGAGTTCGTCAGGGAGGGATCAACCGGAATAAGCCGATTGCAGGAAACGCCTACGCCGCAATCTAACATGGATCCCAGCTTGTACCCGGCGAGAAAGGAGAGGGAAAGGTCGCCCTCGGGCTGGAATATTTGTTCGCTGGTCAACAACATATCCAGGCGAATCCGGTTGAGAATCCAGCCTGATACCCGGAGCCCCAACAGGCGAGCCTGGCAGTTATCGAAATCACTAATGATGTACGTCGGATAAGTACCGGTGCGGGTGGAAAAGAGGTATTCGCCCAGGTTGGTTGCCGAGGCGTCATATTTGAAGGGGAAGAAGCCGAGGGCGACCTGCAGGGGGGGAGTCTTGCTTTTGGGATCCTCGCCGAAAGTATAAATACCTTGGGCTTCCTTGACCGCGTCTTCCCCGGTTAAGTCCTGCGAAGGGGCAAGGCCTCCGTAAACTTGTGACGAATTTGCCTGAGGGCTTTGTCTGATTAAAAAAGGGAGCTCCGCGTCGGCAATCACCTCCATCCGCTGGTCGATCATGGCATCGAAACCAAGCCTGATATCAAAGCGTTCGTCCCACGTTTTATCCGGAATTGCAACTGCATTACCACCATCAAACGTTTGTTCGAACTGGCCTAATTGGAAGTAGACAAACCCGTGAGGCGCAATCTGAATTTCCGGGTCAAGAGCAAATGAGGTTCCCCCGCAGAGCGCCGTTGCCATCAGGAGCATTACTATTTTTTTCATTCTTTCAAGCCTCATTATTATGGAAAAAGTTAAAATTCATACATGACTTTTACATCGTAATGCCAGGTGCCAATTCCTCTCATCAAAGCAGCGCCATCGGCACCCGTAGGATTTCCCATGTAATCTATTTGATAGCCTAAATAGTGGTCTTTCCCGATAAGACCCCTGATACTCATGCCTTTCACGACCGTTTTTTTTGCGAAGATCGACCAGTCTAAAGGCTCGTTCTTTACTCCATTCAATGACAAATTCGGTTCGGCACTCCCAGAAATGTTCTGTAAATCATCCGTATAGAGCGGGGGGGGATTAAAGTATTCCAGTTCGAGGGACAGGACATCCAGTACTCTAAGGCCGGGAAATTGAAGCCTATCATCCGTGGATTCCGCTGCCATACATTATTATAATCGACGCCGTAATCTTTCACGCCAAGAATAGCCGATTCAGCGTAGAGCTTTCCGTCTTCAGGACCGAACAGGGAAGCAACCTCAGACGGAAGAAAGTCTTTTGCATCGATAGACGCCCGAAGCATCAGCTTGACCCCTTGCTTCGTGTACCGCAGAGTATCTCCGTTTTCCACCATCGGTAGACCGTTATTACCGAAAACCACATCGGTAGGCACCGTAGTAAGTGCGGGAACTATCGGCAGCAAGCGATTGAAAAGGATGCCCCCGCCGACATCCAGTAGTTTGCCTACCTTGTACCCGAGGAGGTATGCCAGGGAAAAGTCGCCGTACGGGGGAATCTGGAGGTTCATCTCACTGGTAAGGAGCAGATCTTGCCGAAAGCTGCCTGACAGGATGCTTGAAATACGCAATCCGAGGACTGTGGACTCGTCGTTATCAAAATCGGAGATGATATATTGCGGGTAGGTTCCGGTCCGCGGGTTCAGGAGGTATTCGCCGAAATTCGTCGCCTCGGGATCGTATTTGAAAGGAAAGTAGCCGAGCGCGATCTGCAGCCAGGGATTCTGACTGGCCGGGTCATCGCCGAAGGTATAGATTCCCTCTCCTTCCTTCGGAACTACTATCGTTTGAACGCTTGTATTACCGCCTTCTTCTCCACCTGCCGTGCTCCACATGTAAACTTGCGCCGCGGCAATAATACTCAAACGATCCAGAACCTTCGCGTTCATCGCAAGCATGAAGCCATATCGCTGGTCCAACTCTTTTGCATAATCCTTGTAGCCCACGTCGGCTTTTTCAATCTGACCTTCCTGATAGAAAGCATACCCGGAAAGCTCCACCTTCGTACTCGTATCCGGGGCGGCCGCATAGGCTGCCTGAAAGCACAGAGCAGCCGCCAAAATGCCGAATATTCTTTTTTTCATCTGCCTTTTCTCCTTATGCTGATTATGCTGAATCGTTTTTTACCTTACTGCATAAAAAGGCTCCCGCCGTTTTCGCGAGAGCCTTTTTATCCACTGACGGCATGCACTCTAACGCCTCGATTGGGCAATAGAAACCCTTTATGGCAGCGCTATTTTTGCGCGTCCGAGAGTAAGCCCATTCATCTTTACACTGCCGAAATACATCCCGTGGCCGAGACGCCCGGCCGGGACCGCAACGGTAGTGGGCTGGTTGAAGGCGGGCAGTGAAACATTCCACACGCACTTACCGGCTACATTAAAGAGCGAAACATCGAGGCGTTGTTTTGCCTCTATGCCCGAGGCCGCCGGTATGAGCAGGGAGATGCGGTCGCCCGCCGACCGGATTTCAAGACTTCCATGCAGGGAAGCGGGTGTATAGTACGGCCGCGTCCCGGTGATCCCACCATTGACGACCAGATCCGCTGCAACACCTGCGGGATTTTCAACTGTCAATTTCTTCGTCGTGGCGTTGTATTGGTAATCGGCCGCGGTAAGCGTTGCGCTATTCAGGACGACCGATGCGGGAGCGCTGTTCAGACGGACCATGAGCGTTTCCGGAACGGTCATGGCCGGAGCGGTCACGGTAACTTCCGTATCGATCGTCTGGCCGGTGGCTACAATGAGAGGCTTCAAAGCGTTGTTGTCGAGGTAATCCATGTAAGTAAACGTATCCGCCACGCCGGCAGCAGTGCCGGGAAAAGCGTTGATCTCAATATAACGGGCGGCGTTGAAGGCGGCGGTGCCGATCCATTTCACCGTATTTCCCGGATAGATACTGCCGGTCGGATAAATGGAATTAGCCATGATATACACCGGATTCTGATAGATAGGGATCGTCGGCGTCGTCAGCCTCTGGCTGCCGGCATAGGTCAAGGCATAGTTGTAAAAGTTGTACCATGTGCCGCTCGGCAGGTAAACGCTTCGCGTGTTGTTGTCATCATAGATCGGCGCCACCAGCATCGCCGGTCCAAAGAGATATTCGTCGCCGATGGTATCGACATTCGCGTCGGTCGGATA
Source organism: Chitinispirillaceae bacterium (assembly GCA_049521335.1). GTDB lineage: Bacteria > Fibrobacterota > Chitinivibrionia > Chitinivibrionales > Chitinispirillaceae > BOG-1184. The sequence goes on along the minus strand of JBEKOX010000018.1, from coordinate 32,516 downwards.
CATGTAAGGGAGCGGCCGCATGACCACGCCGATTTTTGCGGAGGTATTTTCCAGTGTGTACGTATAGGGAATAAGGTTCAGGCGCAGGGCGCCGAACTCCGCATACCGCTGCATAAAGGTTTCGCCACCGAGACCTGCGCTGTCGGTGGTGAGGGTATAGGTCCATGGCTCCTTGCCGTCGAGCATGTTTTCCATAAAGCCGACAAAGACGCCGAACGCCAGATAACGCATAAACTGTTGAGTCGGTATTTTGTTCGCGGCGTCGTACCCGCCGATATCCGTCCCCCAGCAGGGAAATCCCATGAAGCCGACTTTAACGCCGTTGCCGAGCGTGCCCTGCAGTCCCGCCCATGGAGCGCGTGTATCGCCCCCCCAGAGGCCGGAGAGAACGGGCTGAACCCGATGATAGGCGCCGCGCGCGAAGTTGTACTCGTCAGCTCCCCAGGCTGCACGGAGAGAGGAATCCGTTACCCAGGCATTGAGATAGAGATACTTACCCTGTTTCTCCGCGGTCGGCGTGCCATCGTACCATGCATCGCCCAACGGCTGGGTCATAGACTCTTCACACCGGTCCTGCTTATGGCCGTGAATCCCGACCGCATTCTGGAGGGTATTGAGTTGATTGAGATACCAGGTGACGGCAGCAGGGTTGGTCAGGTCGAGGTAGCAATTTCCTCCGGCAAAGTAATCCCCGGCGGGAGGCTCCGGAGTGCAGAAGGTACCGGGCATTACCCATGTCATCACACGGGTATTATACCCGGTATCACTCGCCATTTGATTGATCCATACCGCAGGGGCGGGAGTTGAAAAGGCTGCGCTGAAATCCATCTCGCCCCAGCCGTCGGCGCCATCGCTGTAGGGCCGGTCAACCCACATAACCGTGGCAGGCAGGTGATTGGCGTTGAACTCTTCGCCGTAGGTCAGGACCGCCGGCGCCGTAGTTGAAGAGCTGGCAAAATTGTTATTCCAGTAACAAAGACCGGTGGCCCAGATCGGAACCTGCTTGGGTGCGCCGATAACACTGTAGAATTGGGGGAAACACTTGTCGCCGGTCGGGCCGTAAAAGAGATACCAGTTGATGGCGCTGGCGTCGTGGGTGATCGTCGTTTGCCCGCCGACGCCGAAGACATAGTTTCCCTCGGCATAGGAGTCGAAGAAACTGACATAACCGAGGGTGCTATAGTAAACTGCCGCGAAGGCCTTGGCATTCGTTTCGCAGCAGGTATTCTCCTGAGCGGCGGCAGTGAGGGGAACGGTGGTCCCGCGAAGATCGGGATTGAGTTCGGTTTGCGACGAATTCTGCTCGCTGATGCCGAAGAAATGGTCGCCCTGATCTTTCATTGTGATTTCAACCGAGGTGGCACCCGCTGCGGTGTCGTGAAAGTGAAGCCCGCCCGTGGCCACGTTAGAGATGGTGAGCGACTGGCTCGCCGAAAGGGTGAGAACAAGGCTATCGGCAAACGTTGCGACCGCCGTGATGGCGTTGTACGTGGTCGTACCCATGGTAATTGCGGTAACGTCTACCAGCGTTTTACCGCCCGCCGCTACATTGATATCCATGGGACTGTTGGTGATCGTGACCGTCATGTTACCCGCGGTCCATCCCAATGCACCGTAAACAATCGTCCCGATTGCCATGAATGCCTTAATAGCTTGTTTCATTGTCCAGCCTCCCAGTAAACGGTTGTGAGAACAAAAACCTGTTTTTCCATGCTCAGTGAGAACATTGTAATAATATAGCGAAATTTGCGTATATTTGTAAATAGAAGATTATGCTAAATAGTTATAAAATTCTATCTGAACGGATAATGTGATCAATAATCGTTTTTGAGCTATTTTCAAAGTTTTTAAGGAAATGAAATAAAATACCCGGTTCTCGGGAAGTCGAGAGGAATTATAAAATCATTCCGCTACGTGCGCTAAGACGCAGTGTCTCTCATCCCTGCCCCGATGGCACTGCGCATTTGTAAGAGTTGAGAGGAGCCGGCATGCCTGCAATTACCCATCAACAAAGCTTCACACTTTCCGTGCAGGATTGGCGAGACAAACGGGCGGATGAGCGTTTGTGGATGCTCACCAAAGCCGATCTGCCGCCAGGCGTTCTCATAGTCCGTCATGCGGGCAATTCCATATGGCGCAGAGGCGCCTCTATAACCCGCAAAAATTCCGAGCTGTTCGGCATAGAACTCGTCACCGCCGGAAATCTGCATTTTATCCAGGATGGAAAAGAGTACATTGTAGAACCGGGCCATATATTCATCAAGCGCCGGGGCGGGAATCATATCTACGAGCCGGGACCTGCCGGATTTGTCCATAAGCGGTTTATCCGATTGGATGGGCCGATCATCGAAGCGGTTATCGGTGAACTTGGTCTCGATCGGTATGATGTGTGCCGGCTTTTACATCCCGCCAGATTCATCGCTTTACAGAAGGAGTCGGTTGAACTCATTCGTAACCAGCCTGAAGACTATGCAACGCGGCTTTCGGTGATTGCCTTTCAAATGCTGCTCTTTGTCGCCAAGGATATTTCTGAGCCGCCTTTTCCACCTCCGATCACCGTCATCATAGATTATATGCGTAAGAACCTCCACCGGAAGATCACCGTTGCCGAACTCACCCGTGAAACCGGCCTGAGCGGCACTCCGTTTTTCCGGCTTTTTAAGAGCTATCTCAATCAATCGCCCCTTGCTTATTTCAATGCCATAAAGATTAAACGGGCGGCCGAATTACTCAAGCACACGATTCTTCCTGTCAAAGAGATCGCCTTCAGTCTCGGCTACGAGGAAGCGGCCTACTTTACGAACCATTTCCGATCGACGCTCGGGGTTTCTCCCCGGGAGTACAGAAAGAGAATGGAAACAGGCCTTGATAAATCATCGAAGCGAAAGTCGGGAAACCCTCCACGGTCGAAGCGCCTTGCTTAACCCGTTATCTGACCTGTAGTGTAGGCCAGAGTTCGGGCAGGCCAGCCTATTTGCCGTCGAGTTTCGCAGGTTCCAGCCGCGGCGTCATGGCATGGATGATGAGCAGTGCGACAAGATAGATGGATCCGGCGACGATGAAAATCGGCAAATAGTTGGAGGAATTTTTGTTCAGTACCGTGCCGACGTAATTAGCCATGATGAACCCGCCGATCCCGCCAGCAGCGCCACCGATACCGACCACCGATCCCACAGCCCGCCGTGGAAACATGTCCGAACTTAACGTATAGACATTGGCCGACCATCCCTGATGCGCCCCGCATGCAAGACCGATGAGGAACACCGCGGTCCAGAGATGATGCGTGGTTGCGGCAACGATTACCGGCATAACGCAGAGTGCGCAGAACAGCATGGCCAATTTACGGGAAACGTTGACCGATAATCCCCGTTTCATAAAGATGGCCGAAAGCCAGCCGCCGCCGACCGATCCGACGCTGGCCATCGAGTAGATAACAACGAGCGGCAGGCCCATGGTATTAATATGGACGTGAAATTTTGTATAGAGAAAGCCTGGAACCCAGAAGAGCCAGATCCACCAGATCGGGTCGGTGATGCCTTTCCCTATTGTAAAAGCCCAGGTCTGCCTGAATTTGAACAGCGAACGCCAGGGAGTTTTTTCGACATGCTCCTCGGGTTCCGCCCGGATATAGGCCAGTTCCTCTTTTGAAACCATCGGATGTTCCTCGGGGCGGCGATAGATGGCGAGCCAGAGCATAAGCCAGCATAAGTCAAGAGTACCGGTGAAAATAAACGAAAACCGCCACGAGTGTAATACCCCGAGAATCCATGCCACCGCAAAGGGCGTCACGAAAGCGCCGATGTTCGTGCCCGAGTTGAAAATGCCGGTCGCCAGGGCCCGCTGACGCTTCGGAAACCACTCCGCCACGGTTTTGACGGATGCAGGAAAGTTAGCGGCTTCGCCGAGCCCGAGGAGCACCCGAAAGACGATAAAGGAGGCCACGGCGCCGGAAATCGCATGGCCCATGGAGGCCAGGCTCCAGAAAAGGATCGCAAAGGCAAATCCCTTTTTGATGCCGATGCGATCGATCATCGCTCCTGCAAAAAGCATGGAGCCCGCATAGGCGAGCTGAAAGTAGGAGATGACATGCCCGTACTGAAGCTCCGACCATCCCGGCCAACTTAGTATCATCGGCTTGAGGATGCTGATCACCTGCCGGTCCATGTAATTCACCGTCGCGGCCAGGAACAAGAGCCCGCAGATGACCCAGCGGAAATACCCGTTTTTGAACATGTGCAACTCCTTCCGATGATGATGCCTGATTTTTGAAAATAATTATGGGCAAGTGCAAAAAATGGCATTTTTCCTGAAAAGTATTCCGCGATAGAAAGTCCAAACCCGCTATCATGCGGTACTCCCGTGTGTCGCACCCTCCGTTAGTCCCTCTCACGAAACGTATATTTAACAAACTAAATCGGTCATTTTTCAAAAATAAGGTTTCGGTTGCCATGGCTTTCGCTTCTCCAATCCGTGTTCGTTTTGCTCCCTCGCCAACCGGCTATCTGCACGTCGGCGGGGCGCGGAGCGCACTCTTCAACTATCTGTTCGCACGCCGCCACGGCGGCGTATTCATTCTCCGGATCGAGGACACCGACCGTAGCCGCTACGTCGCGGGGGCGGCGGAGGAGATCGTTGAAAGTCTCCGCTGGCTCGGCCTTGACTGGGACGAGGGGCCCGGTATCGGCGGGCCGGCCGGACCCTACGTCCAGTCGGAGCGCACGCATCTCTACCGGGAGCATGCGGAGCGGCTTGTTGCAAGCGGCAATGCCTACCGCTGCTTCTGCACCGCCGAACGGCTGACCGCGCTGCGCGAGGAGCAAGAGAAGAACAAACTGCCCATCGGCTACGACCGCGCATGCCGCGACCTGCCGCAGGCCGAGATCGAGCGGCTTTGCGCCGGGAACGCGCCCCGCGTGATCCGCCTGAAAATTCCGGCCAACAGGACCATAACTTTTACCGACGAGATTCGCGGCGCCATAGAATATCAGAGCGATCTCCTCGACGATATTGTGCTCGTCAAATCCGACGGGTTCCCGACCTATCATATGGCAAATGTCGTCGACGACCACCTCATGGGCATTACGCATGTGCTGCGGGGCGATGAGTGGATCGCCTCCACGCCCCGCCATGCGCTTCTGTACGAGGCGTTCGGCTGGACCCCGCCTGCATTTGCCCATCTGCCGGTCATCCTCGCGCCGGACGGCAAAAAACTTTCCAAACGCAAAGGCGCTGCGTCGGTCATGGATTACAAGCGCGCAGGGTACCTTCCCGAGGCGCTTTTCAATTTTCTCGCCCTGCTCGGCTGGTCGCCCGGCGAGGGGGATAAGCGGGAAAAAATGTCGAAAAAAGAACTTATCGAGGCATTTTCGCTTGACCATGTTTCGCCGAAGGCGGCGGTATTCGATGAAAAGAAACTCGAATGGATGAACGGGCTTTATATGGCCGAGCGAAGCGCCGCATCCCTTCTCGGCGAGGTGGTTCCTCTCTGGAAAGAACAGGGGTGGATCGACTCGGAGCGCGATCGGAACGACCCCTATTTCAAAGCCATTATCGATCTTCTCAAGGTGCGGTCGAAAAAAGTGACCGAGCTGATCGATAACGCCGACTATTTTTTTCGCGAACCGGAACGTTACGAAGAGAACGCGGCAAGAAAACATTTCACCCCCGAGAGCGCGCCGATCCTATCCGTTATTACGGGAAAATTGGAAAGTCTGGCGGTCTTTAATGCCGCTTCACTTGAGACGCTCTATCATGCTCATGCCGAAGAGACCAGGATACCTATCGGTCAACTCATTCATCCCACCCGGCTCGCCCTGACGGGGGTAAGCTTCGGTCCGGGCCTTTTCGAAATCATGGAATTACTCGGCAAAGACGAGGTCGTTCGACGTCTGAAAAAAGCGATCTCAATCATTGGATCAATAAAAGAATAATTATCTTTTAACGGCGGTATTCAAGGACGACTTTTATGACACACGAAAACGTAAAACCAGAGAATCCCGGCGCGGAATCGCCCGCCAACTTCATCCGCGACGCCATCGTCGAAGATCTGAAGTCCGGCCGTTTCAAAAGCGTCGTTACCCGGTTTCCGCCCGAGCCCAACGGGCATCTGCACATCGGCCATGCCAAGGCGCTGCATATCGATTATGGCATGGCGCTCGAATTCAACGGCGAATTCCACTTGCGTTTCGACGACACCAATCCGAGCAGAGAGGAAGAGGAGTACGTACAGGCGATTATTGAGGATGTAAAGTGGCTCGGCTGCGATTTCGGCCAGCACCTCTATTTCGCGTCGGACTATTTCGAGAAAATGTACGAATGGGCGATCCTGCTTATCAAGGCAGGAAAGGCCTACGTGTGCGATCTCGACGCCGAGGCGATGCGCGCGCACCGGGGAACCCTCACCGAACCCGGCCGCAACTGCCCGAACCGCGACCGATCCGTCGCGGAGAACCTCGACCTGTTCGAGCGCATGCGCCGGGGCGAGTTTTCGGGCGGCTCCCGCACGCTGCGGGCGAAGATCGACATGACATCACCGAACATCAACCTGCGCGATCCGGTCATGTACCGTATCATTCGCGAGCCGCACCACCGCCAGGGCGACAAGTGGTGCATCTACCCCATGTACGACTGGGCGCACGGGCTCGAGGACTCCATCGAAAATATCACGCACTCGCTCTGTTCGCTCGAGTATGAGATTCATCGTCCGCTCTACGACTGGTTTCTCGACCAGCTCCCCGTCCACCATCCGCGACAGATGGAGTTCGCCCGTCTCAACCTGACCTACACCGTCATGAGCAAACGGAAGCTCCTCGAACTCGTACGGCAGGGGCATGTTTCGGGCTGGGACGATCCGCGCCTGCCGACCCTCTCCGGCCTCCGTCGCCGCGGGTATACGCCGGAGGCGATCCGTATGTTCGCCGAACGCATCGGTGTTGCCAAACGCGACAGCATGGTGGACGCGGCCCTGCTCGAATTCTGCATTCGCGAGGATCTCAATAAGAAAGCGCCGCGTTTCATGGCGGTGCTGAAGCCGCTCAAGGTTATCATCGATAACTATCCTGAAGGGCGGACCGAGGAGATCGAAGCGGTCAACAATCCGGAGGATCCGTCGGCCGGCTCCCGGAAGACGCCGTTTGGCCGCGAAATTTTCATCGAACGCGACGATTTCATGGAGGAGCCGCCGAAAAAATTCTTCCGGCTCGCTCCGGGCAGGGAAGTGCGATTGCGGTATGCCTATTTCATCACCTGCACCGGCGTGGTCAAGAATCCGGCGACCGGGGAGATCATCGAGCTTCATTGCACCTACGACCCGGCGACGCGCGGCGGCAACGCGCCGGATGGCCGATCGCCCAAGGCAACCATCCACTGGGTGTCGGCGGAGCGGGCGTTTGACGCGGAGGCGCGTCTCTATGACCGGCTGTTTACAAAACAAAATCCCGACGACGCGCCCGAGGGGAATTTCCTGCTCAACCTGAATCCGAACTCGCTGACCTCGATTTTCCCGGCAAAGCTGGAGCCGGCATTAAAAAGCGCACCCTTGGGCTTTCGCTGCCAGTTCGAGCGGCTGGGCTACTTCTGCGCGGACCCCGATTCCACGGCCGACCGGCTCATCTTCAATCGCACCGTGACGCTGCGGGACGAATGGACGAAGATCCAGCAGCGGGAACAGAAGGCGTGACGTCATGTGCAGGGAAGACCTCTACTACGGTTGCTTTGAACCGATGGTTTAATATTCTTTTATCAACTGGGAAATTTCATTTAAATATCAACGAGATAGGTATAACTTATTTACTAAAACCTTACCAAAACTTTACCGTTTTACATCTTTCGCTTTCCCGCAGGGTTTCTACCCGCGCACGCATCTTTTAGCGGTTTATTAGCGCCATGATAACATATTGTTATTGATAATGTTATAACGTATTTATTTCATACGACGGCCACTCCTCTGCGCAATCTACCACGCAAATTTGCTCCATTTTACCGCCGCATACGTTTTATTGCCTGCTTTCATTTGCAGGATATAGCTGCCGGGAACGATGTCATTGAGCGCGTGCTCAAAATTAATCGGGCCGTACCGTTGATTCAATACCTTTTTTTCCGCGCATCTTTGACCGTTCAATGTATAAAGCGTAAGCGATATCTCGCCTGCGGGGAGGGAGTTAAACGGCATCATCGTAGAAGATGCGGGTGAAGACGCTTGAGAAAAGGCGATCGAGGTTGAGGGCGTTCCGACAAAGGTCGTTATGCTTTGCGCGTCCAGGGTGGCGGTAAATGAATTGCCGGATACGGCGACGTTCCCGTCGTTATTGATACTCTTGGCGCTCGATGTCGTGTATTTGACCGCCGTCGTTACCGTACCATTCTGAAATGTAAATGGCTGGCTTTTAGAAGCGGTGTTCTGGTTCACCGCCACGATGACGGTCTGGGCGCCGTTAAATGCAACGACGTATACGCCCGTCTGAGGTTCATAGGTAGCGTCAACCCGGTGATATCCCGGACGGACGAATTTGGAAAACTGGGCTATGGTATACCCTTTTTTCAAAATGGAGCCATCGTAATTAATGATGTTGCAGCCCGGCATCCTCAGATACCACCAGACATAAGCGCTCATGTTGTTATACATGCAATCCAGTATTTGTTTTCCTATAATCAGGCACGTGTCCATGGCATCGGAGTTCAAATAATATTCCGTCATCCACAGCCTTTTCCCCTTATTCAAGGCGTTGGTGTAGTCCTTCATGGTGGCCCCGTAAAGATGCAATCCTATATAGGAAATATGGGAAGCCGCAACCGAATCGTTGAGCGTGGGGTTTGAGTACGATGTATCGAAGTTATAGGTTTCCGGCATTATGACCGGCGTACCGATGGAGGATGCATTGTTCTTACAGAAATTAAGAAGCTGCGTCGCACTCCATGTACACGATTCATACGTCACCGTGATGTTCGGTTCATTCTGGACCGATACGACGTCCACGTCCCCGAGGGTATCGCAAAAGGCCTTCAAGTAGGCGGCATATGCGGCGTAGGAGGCCATTGACAGTTCGCCGCCAACCGTACTGTTGTTCGTTTTCATTGAAGCGGGCGGCGACCACGGAGTCGCCAGTATCGTGGCGCCGAGCGCCTTTGCCATGCGGGCATTCATTTTTTCACTATTCCATGATCCGGACGGAGCTATCCGAACGCGCAAAATAGTAAGTCCCAATTGATTGTTTGCATTGCCGAAAGCCACGTCGGCCTGGGCCTGGGTTATCTCTGAATCGAAGGCCGTACTCGCGCCAAAACCATTGATGGTTTGTTCTATACTTGTCAAGTTCACCGTAGCCGTAGTTACCTGGGCGTTTGCGGTATTTGATAACGATGCAAACATAAAAACAAGCGTCAATAAATACACGTTATTTTTTTTCATACCGTCTCACTATTCTACGGGTACCATCGCACCCATGGTTTTACCCCCGGTTTCCACGTTCACGAAAAGCATGGACGAAGCCCTGCCATTAATATCCTTATGTAAATCTATCACGATAGCCTTGCCGGGGTTCATGCCCGTAAAAGTGCGCTCATAGACGGTTCTGCCGAGGAGATTGCAGATGCATACTCTTGCTTTTTCTCCCGGCACGTTGATATAAAGGAAACCCGACCGTGAAAATACCCCTGACGCCGGATGAACCCCCTGGCGCTGCGTCGGAGAGAGCGCTGCGGTTGAAAAGTCCCCGGTGGGCAGGAACCCCAGCAAGCCGTATTTGCAGGCAAAATATCCTTCGTATTTCTGCCGTGTCGCCGCTGTCGTGTCCGACGAAACGACGATTTCGTAGATATACCCGTCATACGAATCATCGAACTTATCGGAACCGATATGGAGTCCCGTCGCCGTGTACGCGTGGGCGATGGTCTGGTCCAGGGTGCTCCCGGCCGCGCCGTTGACATAGGGAGTCGCCTTGAAGGCGCCGCCCGCGAGGGGCGCTCCCGTTGCCGAAACGAACTCGTCGATGTACGGCACGAAGAAGGTGTTCTTCAAAGCGCCGCCCGTTTCCGAAAAACCGAACTCGGCGATCGCGTTGGCGCCGGCGCTGGTAAATCCCAGTCCCGGCTCGCCGACCGTGGAGGTCGATTGCGTCAACACGGAAAGATTATCCGCAGGTATGGACAAGGGTTGGATCACGTAAAAAATCGAAAAACCGCGGCCGAACGCATTATCGTTGTCCGTCGAGGTAAGGAGGCCGTTGTTCACGCGAGTGAATCGAAGTCCTCCCTTGCCGTTCAACAGATCGGGGACATAGGTCGGCCTCTGCGAGGCGGTTCCCTGCGCCGCCGCGTAATGGTGAGAGGATTTATCGGTCCACGTCTGAACGACCGTGCCGGAGCTGAAGGTCATCGTCGAGGTGTCGTTTCCATCCCACCATGTTTCCAGAGACGGATCCGCGGCGGGCGTGAACGCATCGGGTTGGCTGGTGCCGTACACGCTCGTCAAATTCACATGAATCAGACTGTCGGTCGCGTCGCTGGTGAGATCCGCGATGACAACCCCCTCGAAGAACGCTCCGCTGCCGCGATTCGAGCCGTCGCCGCCCTCGCCGAGCGACAACCCGCCTTCCTGATGAAGAGGACTATACCCGTTTGGCAGGTTCCCGCTGTAGTACGTATTGAGCGGGCCGGCGCTGGCGTCTCCGACCTTTAACGCCCATGAAGTCGTCCCGTTCGTCTTGGACAACACCATGACAAGGTTCTCAAGGGTTGTCGGGTTGCCCGGGTTGTTCTTATCGGGGCCCGCGAACAGATTATTCTCCATATCCGCCATTCCCCAGGGACCGGGACCGGCGCCCGTTGTCCACCCGGTAGAGGAACCGAAATACAATGCGTCCATGGTGCCGGAGCCGTTGTCGTGAACCGTATTTTCCATGTTGCCATAATCGTAACAACACCCGCCGTTATAGTAAAGTCCCTGGACGACAAAATACTCGGTCTGGCTTTCCGAGCCGGTGGGGATCTTGGTCGTACTGGTTCTGTTTCTCAAGAATTGATGGTTTACCGTTACGGCCATGGGGACCAGCGTGCCATTGGATATGGACCAGTATGCAAGACCCGGCTGACTATCGACCGTTGCCTGCGTCAGGTTATTGGCATTCCCGCTCTGATCATATAATTCAGAAACCGTGCAGGTCGTTCCCGAACAGAAATCATTCAAGGTATCCATGTTGACGTAGCCGCCTGCACCGGTCACCCCGATGTCCTTGGTCTTTGAGTCCGACGCGCGCCGAACCTGGAAAAGTCTGCCGTTATACGTCGAGTAAAGCGCGCGGGTCATGCTGTGCGCCGCGACCAGGGGAGTTCCGGCGGCGGCGGCGATGTCGCCGGGCAGCATACCGCCTGCTGCATCGAACGTTACGATACATCCGAGAATGATCCCGGATATCGCGATTACCGCCATGGCGCGTGTTCGCATGGATCGTTTCATTTTAAGTGCTTTAAAATAATACCGTTGATTTAATAATATAAACCATCACTTGAGGATACATCCAAAGCCCCCTTGGTCATAAAATACTAAGATAAACAATTAATACCAATATAGTCATTCCGTATCGGTATCATCAACAATTAAATTGAGAGTCGCCAGTTCGAGCGGAAGGCGTGAAAAACAGCAGGGGAGACCTCCGCTATACCTTTAAAGGAAAACTTTACCAAAACTTTACTAAACTTTACCGTATTTTTTTCTCAGGGTTATAACCCGCAATTTCGAAGCGCATCGCGGTCGAAGATCCCCCCTCGCTACGCTGCCCCCCTTATCAAGGGGGGTTCCTTATCCCCGTCATCGCCAGCCAAATCGTTGGTGCTTATGACGGCGCCGATTCTTTTGCTGACGCGATGTAAATGGAAAAGATTTTTCAGCTAAAAATGCCAAATATTATGTTTTTATTTATGAACTGCTTGGTAACTATTTAAAATATTCGAATTCTTCCACCAATAAACGGTAAATCTCTTCGCGTACTTCTTTTGTTTTCGTTGAAATTTGCTCAAAAAGTTCCAAGAGGTCTTCTTTATTATGATTCTCAGCGTATTTCCTGATTTGAATAAGCCCCGAATGCGGGGTGAGAAAATCCTTGTAATCGAAATACTTGAAATACGGCTCGTCGTGTAGCCCCACGCTGTACAGGGGTTGTCCTTTGCAGTATTTCCGATTCCATGTTTTGTACAGTTGCCGGATAAGCTCAACCAGTTCACCGGCCAGTTTTGGCTTGGCAACGATCTCACTGTCGAGCGTTGTTGACCAGAAAGATTCAGGGTTGGTGGGGCAGAGGGGGTTCTCAACGAACACTTCCGGAGCGTCATTTACGGGGTTATCCTTCTCAAATCGTGTAACCACGCATCCATTTTCAGCCAAGCCAAACGCAAAACAAAGTGAATAAATACTTCTCTCCCGATCTTTGGGTATTTTTGGCGCCCAAATATCGAATTGGTTTGCCCATATTGGATAAATTCCATTGAATGCTTTTGTAAGAGCAAACCACGTAAATGTTGTTCGTGCTGAAGGCAAATCAAATGAACAATAACCATATTTATCAGGGGGGCCATTATGAATTTGCGTTTTGTTGCTTGATTTGAGGTCGTTATCCAATCTAAACCATACACGGTCGCTTTCAGCTGAAATTCTTCCATAATTATCTTCGCGAACCCTAACGGGTGTATTATCATCCATGAAGCCGATGAATTTAGAATCTGTCACTCCGTATGTTTTCTTGTTGTTTCTCCTTGGGTCACTGATGGGGAGGCCACCATAAACTGTATTTGATTTTAATTCTGCTTTTGTGGGGTCGCGTTTAAAATCATACATCTGCTGGCAGCACCAATCCTTGATTGATTCCCTCTTAATAGAATAATTGACACTCTTTGCACTTCGGATAAGTGGAAATAGTTTGGATTTAAGTTGGGTCAGGTCCACATTCCAGTTAATTTGAATGTCAGAATTTTTGAGATGCGTCAAGTCTGTCACGACAACGCTGTTTTTATTTCCTTCACTCTTTTGCTTGTAGCTCCAAATAGTGAATGAGATCGGGAACCGGCCTTGTATCTTGAAAAACTCATTCCCCAGAATAATGAAACCCTTCTCATATTTGAAATACTTATCGAAGATTTTCCTGAAATCAATATAGGTCGGCCTCGGAATCAGCCAAGATGTCGGGGTGAAAATGAGGATCAATGGCGTTTCAACCTTTTCCGTGTCCAATTTTTCGGGAAGATGTATATCATCAAAATTTAACTCAGGTTCTTTTGACATTTGCAGGTCGCCCATCTGCACGCGGGCGATATTGATAATTTGCCCGAGGAAGGCCAGGTATCGCTCTTTCCCCGCGTCTTTGCCGGTCAGGTCCAATATTGACTGATGTATAGGGTATGACGCTTCCACGGCTTCGCGGACATTCTCGTTCTCGTCCGTGCTTTTGTAGGGGGGGTTGAGCAGAAACGCGATCGGCTTGTCGAATCTGAAGTTTTCTTCCTTCAGAACGGCCATGAGGCAGCTCACGTATTTCTCGGCCGATTTATCAAGAAAGTTCAGCCCTTCATTTCTGGTCGTTTTTGGAATGATGGTAAACCCGCCGTCAATTTGCTCGGGGTCAAGCTTCATCCGCCGCTCGATGGTCTTGAGCAGGTCGGGCTGCAATTCGGAAATGATCTTGTGCTTGAGGTGCCCCGCCAGCTCGTTACCAGATTTCCTGAGCCGCCGGCCGGATCAAGAACGATATATTTGTCGCTCAATCGTTTCTCGAAAAATTCATGAACGAACCAGAGGGCGAACTTGCTGAGATTGTGGTCGGTGAAGAAAATGCCGTGCTGCCTGGCGTAGTCGGGTTTGAGGCGGGTGATAACCTCGTCGAACCGGCTGAAGTAGTAATCGACCGTAAGCCCGGAGCCTTCATTGGTGAAGACGAACCGGCTCTCCACGAACTTTTTAAATTCTTCGTGGAATCGGGGCTTGATCGTCAGTCTCTCGCTGAATTTTGATCCCCTCTTGCCGATAACGCAGACCTCATCCGATTCGTCGGTCGCGACCGTTGACGTAATATCCCAGAAGCCGACGATGGCGTAAAAGCAGTGTACGGCTTCGAGCGGATCGTCGAAGAATTTTTCAAGTTGCGCGATGTGGTCGATGAAGTTATGCGTGTTGATCTGTATTCGTTCGGCGTCCAGGTTCTTCAGCGCCTGAACGAACTCCGGAAGAGCGGTATCAAAATCCTTTTTAAACAATCCTTCAAAATCCTGCGGGACCAGTTTGAATAGCGTAGATTTGAGAATTTCCACAGACTGCGCCTTAGTCGTCTTGTTTGCGTTGCGGAGGCCGATAGCGTTCGGGGCCGTTATAGCGTCGGCTTCGGCAGCCAGGCGCTTCGCATGGTCCGGGATTTTATTCACCTTCCAGACGGCGACAAATCCCTTGGCGACGACGCAGACGGCGGGATAGGTCAACCCCAGCTTCGCGTAATGAAGCGCCTGGAAAAATCCCTTGAGATAGTCTTCGCTGTTCGATTTCAACTCAACGAGGAGCTTGCCCTCGATGTAGATATCCGCCCCTGCAGCGTCATTTTCTTTCTTGAACTTATTGCCGAAGAGCTTCAGGAATAACGGGAACGCCAGATAGTCTTTGGCATTCTCGGTGCCGGGGCTTTCCAGGTATTGCCTGAACTGATCGAGTTCCTTGTTTTCTATCGCCATTTCCTGCCTTGAACCTTTTTATAGCCGGAAGCCGTGTAGAATTCCCGGCTCCGGTCGAACCGCTGCACGAGGTCGAGGATTGAGGGAGGGACCATATCATGCTGATTCCCAAATCCTGAGCAATGACGCATTTTTTGGAACGCCTGTTTTTTTGTTGGGTCAAGTGTTGACGAATATCTTTTAATTCACCGTACCATGTATCGTAACAACATCTTTTTAACTTTTTTCATCGAGTAGATGGGGAATACTACCAGCCCCGGAATCAGTTCTATTTCAGACTAATCATTCTTGAAATGAAGGACCCGCCGTCCGTTTTTACAACGGCAAGGTAGGCGCCCCTGCCCAGCTTCCGGGCATTCATGGTAAAAGACCCTTTAAAGGATGTCTTGAAAAGCTGTTTCCCTTCTATATTCACAACGGAAAATTCCCCGCTTTTTTCCGGCATCGTCGCCACGAAAATCTTTTCACCCGTTACCGTAACCTTGATAACGGGGAGTTTATTCCCGGGCGGGGGCGTCTTCTTGACGCTTGAAATAGGCGCCTTGCCCGGTTCCGCGCCCCAAATCTGGACTTCGTTATCGTAGATGGGTATATTGATGGCCGTATCAAACGATGTCTTTCCCACGGTCTGAAACGACCAGTCGTTTGACGGATTCCAATAAGCGGAGTCTGCGTATCCGGGAAGCGAGATGTTGAACGTTGCCTCCCGTTGATACGATGCCTGAGAGCTGGGATAGAGAGAATCATTGTAATACGAAATTTCGAGGTAATAAATGCTATCCGACCCGTTATACGGCGTCAGCGGGGAGAACTTCGGGTTGCCCGAGTAATTACCCGGCGTCACGGTAACGCTGTCCACGGGGATGCCGCCGGCAATCTCCCGGCTGAAGTTAAAAAAATACTTGTACGACAACGTATGGCACGTGCGTGCGGGCTCGTTGGTATTGTTGTAGATGAATGCGTCGATGTCAACGGAAACCGGGCCGGACCAGATAACTTTGGCCAAAAGGCAGAACTGCTCGGTCGGCGTATCTTTGGGTGGGAACTGCGCGAGCGGCGTGCCGCCGTATTCATTATACAATCGAGCAAGCGCGCCCGTAAAAGCCGCACCGAAGTCATCGGCCGGTTCGTTCTGGGTATAATTGCTCCGCTGATCCGCGTACCCGTCGGTGTCGTCCGGTCCCCCGACAAGAGCGCCGTACAGCACATGGATATTTGCCTGGCTATCACCCGCCGACCCCGGGTAGGTGCCATCCGCCGTCCGGTTGTGCGCGTGTGTCGGCGGATTAACACCGAATCCCACTTCCAGCGACCGCTTCATCGGATTGTTGCCGAGTATATAACCCATCTGGTTTACCGCAAACGTATGGTACCGGTTTTTTACCGCCGTGTCGGCGATAAAATCGCTGTAGACAAGCGCACAGAACGCCGTGGCGGCCGTATAGCGGCACACCCCCCAGGCGGTAAGCCACGCAAGCCCGCCCGGCGTATAGGTGATTCTGTCGCCCTTCACGCCAACGGACCAGTAATCGAGCCAATTCTGGCAATCGGTTTCGTACACCGACGAGCCGGTGAGTTTGGACAGGAGCACCATGGCGCCATATCGTACGTCGTCCCAGCAGAGGGTCCAGGTATCAAAATCCCCGGCGAAAGCGCTGTCGTAATAGGTTTCGGCTTTGGTAAGATAGGAACTGTCGCCGCAGGCCTTGAAGAGCCATACGGCGCCCCACACGAGTTCGCTCATGTATCCGCTGGAAGCGTAAAACGCTGCGGCTCCGGGAATTGAGTTGCTGTAAATACCGCGGTAATTGTCGGCAAACGAATAGATTTGCTTTGCGTGCGTAAGACAGGTTTCGGCATAGGCGGAATCAGTCGGCTGAAAGACGATTGCGGCCGCCGCGAGCGCCGCCGCCGTCTCGCCCGCAAGATCCGATCCCGGATTTGCGCTGTCAATCATTGCGGAGGGACGTTGCGGCATCTCCGACTCATCGGACTCGCAGGGCCCCCAATATTGATGGTCGGTATTTCCGTCTCCGCACTGGCCGTAAAGCACATTGGGCGCCGCATGGCAACGGATCAGGTAGTCGGTCGCCCACTTGATATCATTAAGCAGATACCCAAGCTGGCCGCTATTTACATACGCGGCGCGGTACTCCACGATGCCCCAGCACAGCACGGCGACCGAATACGCCATGGGTAAATTGAATTTGACATGGTCGCCCGCATCGTGCCAGCCGCCGGTAAGGTTCAGGCCGACGTCAGCGCCGTCGTGCGTGTCACAGGGCCCGCGCCATGGAACGCGGTTCCATACAGGCTGGGGGCCGGACCTCTGGCAGTCGTAAAAATAAATCGCCTTTTGCAGCGCCTCCCCGTAATTGTACGCCGGAGTCGATGCCGCTTCCGACCCGACGATCATGATACCGGAGAGCAGCAGAAATACCATTGGGCCGATTTTCATAATCACTCCTATCGTGGAAAAACCCCTCATTTGAACCATAACCTCTTTGTTACAATATAAATATCGATCAAGAGCCGGGGAAGAATTTTCTGAAGTTTCCTATTACACGGCTCCCAACTCCTCATATTCAAACTCCCTCGCGTTTCCAAAACTTTTAAATCCCGCGTTCAGGAAGTTATGCACCTGCTGAGGGTGCGTGCTTTCATGAGGTTTTCGTCGAAAGGCGCGCACAGGAGGAATTTTTTTTTCTTGATCACGTTTTCTTGCAGTCGGCGTTTTCCCTTCTCAGCCGGAAGTATCAGTAATAAAATTAATAAGTTAAATTAAGATACATGATAAATAGGTTTATAAGTTTCCGGGTTTTCTGACGTGGCGTTATACCGGTTTTCCAGGAAAATCGCTTCGGTGGTGAGACAATTCGTGCAGCACATGGCGGAGCGGTCGGATAACCCGGAAAAATATTTTGTAGCTATCGTAAGAGTTGTTATATATATTAGCAGAAAGTAGCTAAATTTAAATGAAAATAAGACTTTGCCGGCGGGGGTGGCATGGTAGCGTTGATCCGGCTGAGAACGTTATTTTAATATCGATTGTTCATAATAATTTTTTTCTGAAAGAAAAACAACACTCTCCGCATCATTCGCGGACGTTATTGAGAAGGAGGGCGTTCTTATGAAATCCCTGCGTTTTGTTATGCCGATGTTTTGTTTCTGGGGCTTAATCGCTTTAACCGCCGCCTTCGCCCAGACCTATAAGTGGCCGTTTCAAAATCCCACTCTTGGAGCGGACGACAGAATCAATAATTTCCTTTCCGTAGCGGCGGATTCCGAAAAATTACGACTGATGAAGGACTGGCCCGCTGATACTTTCCCTCGTCTTGGTTTTAGAATGTCCGGTAATGCGGAAGGCCTGCATGGCGCCGGCCAGGGCGTTGCCACGCAGTTTTGTCAGGCATACGGCCTGGGTGAGACATGGGACACTGCGATGGTGAGTCTGGTCGGGTCGATCGAAGCCAACGAATACCGGTACATGTGGGAGCGTACCGGGGCGGGAAGCCTCATTCTGCGTGTCCCCAATTGTGACCTGGGCAGGGATCCACGCTGGGGCAGGACCGAAGAGTGCTATGGAGAAGATCCCTATTTAGTCGGTAGTTTGAGCATGGCCATGGTACGCGGGGTGCAAGGCAATAATCCCACCTATCTCCAGGCGGCAAACATACTCAAGCACTTCCTTGCAAACAGCAATGAAGATAACCGTATGAGTTCTTCCTCGAATTTCGATCAACGGCTCTTCCGGGAATATTATTCGGTCCCCTTCCGCATGTCCATAATGGAAGCCGGCGCCACGAGTTTTATGTGCGCTTACAATTCTTATAATGATACTCCGTGTACCATCCAACCCGTGATAAAGAGAGTAGCGATTAAAGAATGGGGGCTCAACGGGTGTGTCAGCACCGACGGCAGCGCGGTGAGCGCGGGGCTGGTTGACGGCGGTCACAAATGGTATCCTAATATGACCGTTGCCTGCGCGGGATGCATCCTGGCGGGTATAAACATGTTTTTAGATGCAGGGTATACGACGGCCGTTCCCGATGCAATCGACAGTAATTTAATAACGGAAGCCGATCGCGACACGGTCTTACGGGGCGTCGTCAGGACCCAGTTGAGGCTGGGCGTTTTCGATCCGCGTTCCATGGTGCCGTATGCCAATGTAGGAACCACGGACCCCTGTCAAACGACCGCGCATCAGACGGCCGCGAGGCTGGTGACCGAGAAGTCAATTGTCCTGCTGAAAAATACCAATAACCTTCTTCCCCTCGATACTGCCGCCATAAAATCGATCGCCGTCATCGGCGCGATGGCGGATTCGGTCACCAAGGATTGGTACGGCGGGACCCCTCCGTATAAAATCACTCCGCTCGCGGGAATCACTGCCAGGGTCGGGCCCGGTGTCACCGTAAACTATGCGGCGGATAACACTAATAACGCCGCGACCAATGCGGCCAAGTCGTCGAGTGTGGCCATTGTCTTCGTAGGGAACGATCCGACCTGCGCCGCCGGATGGGGGGTTTGTACAGATCCCAGCGAAGGAAAGGAATCGATTGACAGGCAAACCCTTCTTATGGATGCCTCGGCGGTAACCTTGATACAACAGGTATACGCGGCAAACCCCAAGACCATTGTCGTGCTCCTCAGCAGCTTCCCCTATATCATGACCTATGTCGTCGATTCGATCCCCGCGATCGTCCATATAACCCATTGCAGCCAGGAAACCGGAAATGCCCTGGCCGCCGTTCTCTTCGGCGATTACAATCCCGCGGGGCGACTCACGCAGACATGGCCGGCATCAATGAGCCAATTGCCCACCATGATGGATTATGACATCCGCGACGGACGCACCTACATGTATTCCACCGGAGTTCCGCAATACCCCTTCGGGTATGGTTTAAGTTATACCACCTTCGGTTATGCAAATCTGCAAACCAGCGGCGGGGTCATGGATGCCAAAAACGGGTTAACCGTGAGCTTCCAGTTGACAAACACGGGGAAAGTCGCCGGCGAAGAAATCGCCCAGTTATATGTGAAACATTTGAATTCAGCCGTAAGCCGTCCCATCAAGGAACTCAGGAATTTCCAGCGCGTAGCGCTCAATGCTGGCGCGACGACAACGGTCTCCATGTCGTTGTCGGGAAGCGACATCGCGTATTGGGATTCCGTTGACGCCACGTGGTACGCCGAGTGTGATAATATTCAGATTCAAATCGGCGCGTCTTCCGCCGACATCAGGCTTGACACGACCCTTGCGGTGATAAACTGCGGTCCGATCACCATGACATCGGTCCGGAATCCATTACCCGGAAGATCCATTGTAAAAAGTGCAGTTTCCGCTCTGTCGGCGGTGCAAATCATTCGACGCAGTCAAACCGCCGTCGACCTGGTATTTCACTTGAATGCTGCTGCCGCGAACGTTGATCTACGGGTGTATAGCCTGAACGGCCGTTTGATCGGAAACTTCCGCAGGGAAAATCTTTCCGCGGGAACGTACAATGTTGCGTTGCCGGGTTTTTCGTCCTCTTCCGGAGTCTATCTGGTATCGGGCGTGACCGGGGGAGGGCAGAGATCCGTGTTTAAATGCTGCGTCAGGTGATGCAGCGAGCCGGGCGATTGCTGCGGAAGAGCGCTATCGGTTTTTAAATCATGCATGCCACGATCTTGAACCGCCGCTAATGCAAGGCGGGGAGAGTGCAATGAGTAAGTGGAGCGTTATTCATGTACGGGCAAATTATATATATCCGCATTTTCGGGAAAGCGCTCGCCACTAAAACCAGTATAGCACAATATAATTTCACTATATTTTGTCGTTGATTTTGTTGAAATTTAATTGCCATTGAGATTTCAATTCCTTGAGCACGGTTTTGCTCGATTTTAAATACTTATATAAGCTGTCCGGATGGTTGGTAGCGTGGGTTAAATAAGAGAGATTATAATCACCCATTTCCGGCACATGGAAAAATTCCGGGCCGATAAGGTTCCCGATGAAGATCGGGTGATATCCCGCCGACTCCGGCCATGCTTTACACACTTTCTCCCATTCGATTGCAAATCCCGTACAACCAAGTCTGCCTACATGCCAATATGGCTTCATAGAATTTTTTGATACCACCAAAAGAATTCTTGCCTTGCCATTTTTGAGTAAAGGAACCGCCCATTCCTTTAATGGTTTTAATAAAGAACCTATAGGAGCATTTTCATCAATATTTTGCAGGGAGTCTATTTTAAAAGCATGTAATAGAAAAGGCGCTCCCGCCTTCAAGTCAGATAGTTTAGTACCAGCTTCAAATCCCATTGATACGGCATCACCGTTGAATGAAGCAGAAAAGGGATCGTTTCCACTCAAATAATTATCAATTACGCGCTGCACCTCCACCGGCGCTTGCTCCGCAACTACCGCACTTACTGCCAATATCATCGTTATCAACACTTTTTTCAAAATCCACTCTTTCTTACGCCAAGATGATCGCGTTTGAAATTTTAAGAAGAAAAAACAGGCGATGGAAATAGAGAAAGGAAATAAATAAAAATCATTACGGTCTATGGATCACCTCACTTACTTCCGTCATGGAAAGCGGGGGAAGGATCGCATAACTTATTGCAATAATTGACGATATACTCAAGCGCTCTCGGCGTCGTGTCATAATTTATCTGGTACGTTCTTCCCCCAGGTGCATTGACTTTGATTATCGTAGGGAGAGGGGACTTTTCCAACCTCAGTCTCCTTTCTACGGCGACTATGGTGGAATCATTGGGTTGTAAGGTGGGATTCAATAGATACCCCTCTATGGCAAGGCGGGGGTTGATTTTAAGGCCATCGTCGGCCAGGATGCCGATATGTTCCTGCCACTCCCTTTTTAAATCCTCGCCTATGCGACCGACTCCGGAGACGATGTGGTCATAGTGCCGGCCAATGACCTGATAAAGACAGGCGAAGTATAATTCCGGGTATCGTTTATAAACGAATGAAACATATTCCCTGTCCAGGGAGATTACCTTGAAATTGCAACCGGCGCAAAGGGCTTGCGCCAAAGCGCTCTTGCCATTGTCGGGATTCCCGTAAATAAGACAGATAGTTTGTTTCGACGCCATATTTTCGCTCGATCGTGGGTTGTTTGATGAATCGTTTCCTGCAAAATAGTTTCTGTCATGGAAGTGCGAATTTTTTTTGAAACCGCCGGAAAGGCCGTGACCCCGGTCCGGCTTCCTTACGGAACGACAGTTTCTTGATGCATATCAAGGCGCGCGGAGAAATGATTAGATATTTTTTCCCGTGGATACGGAATTTTTCACCCTTAAAAAGGACATGGCGCCATGAAAATGTTTTGCAATCAGTGCGAACAGACCGCCCGCGGCGCGGGATGCGATATTCAGGGGGTTTGCGGCAAGTCGCCGGAGGTCGCCCTGTTGCAGGATCTCCTCATTCACCAACTCAAGGGCATCGGTTACCTTGCGCATAAGGCCCGCGCTCTTGGCGTTACCGATAAGAAAATCAACCGCCATACGATAGGGGCGCTGTTTACCACCGTCACGAACGTGAACTTCAGCGCGGAGCGCCTTAAACGGCTAGCGCGCGAGGGCGAAAACATCCGTTCCCGGGCATTCGAACTCTACGCTTCGGCCTCGGCCGCGAAATCGCTTGCCATAAACGAGAGCGAACTGCCCGCGCCGGCCAGGGGAACGCCGGGGATCGACGCGCCGAACATCGCCGACGAGATTGGCATCCTCGCGGGCAGCGATGACGCCGATATCCGGTCGCTCAAACTTGTGCTGCTCTACGGGATCAAGGGCATCGCGGCCTATGCCGATCACGCGCTCATTCTCGGCGAAAACGTTGACAACATCGTCGCCTTTCTCCACGAAGCACTGGCCGCCCTGTGCGATGCATCGGCGACCCAGCAATCGATGACCGCTCTCGTCCTTGCCTGCGGAACCGCGGCAGTCTCCTGCATGGCGCTGCTTGATAAAGCGCATACCGGCCGTTTTGGCCGCCCCAGGCCCGTGAGCGTGCCGACCGGCCTTCAGGGCGGGCCATCCATCGTGGTCAGCGGCCATGACCTGGCCGACCTCGAAGAGCTGCTCCGGCAGACGGAGGGGAGGGGAGTCAAGGTCTACACCCACGGCGAAATGCTGCCCGCGCACGGATACCCCGGCCTTGCGAAGCATTCCCACCTTGCCGGACACTTCGGCACCGCCTGGCAGAACCAGCAGAAGGAGTTCGACGGCGTCCCGGCGGCCTTCCTCTTTACCACCAACTGTATCCAGAAACCGCGCGATAGTTATAAAGACAATGTTTTCACCTGCGGGCTCGTGGCATTCCCCGGCGTCGCCCATATTGAAAACCGTGACTTCGAACCGGTCATCCGGAAAGCGCTCTCGCTTTCGGGCGGCAAACCGCAGAACGGCCCCGCGCTCCTTACCGGCTGCGGCCATGACGCCGTTCTCTCGCTGGCGGACAAGGTTATTTCGCTTGTCAAAACCGGGAAGATCAGGCGGTTCTTCGTGATCGGCGGCTGCGACGGCGCGAAGCCCGGCCGCAACTATTACACGGAACTGGCCGAAGCCGTGCCCGCCGATTGCGTGATCATCACGCTCGCCTGCGGCAAGTTCCGGTTCAACGGCCATGACTTCGGCGCGATCGACGGCATCCCGCGCCTGCTCGACGCCGGGCAGTGCAACGACGCCCACTCGGTCATCACCGTGGCGAAGGCTTTGGCCAGCGCCTTCGGGTGCGGATTAAACGATCTTCCGGTCTCCATCATTCTCTCGTGGTACGAGCAGAAGGCGGTGGCGGTGCTTCTGGCGCTTCTCTCGCTCGGGTTGAAGGGGATCCGAATCGGGCCGAGCCTCCCTGCCTTCGTGACGCCGAACGTGCTCAACGTGCTGGTCAACGCTTTCGACATCAAGCCCATCACCACTGCGCGGGAGGATCTTGCGGCGATTCTCGGCAAAGAATGAGATGGAGGGCGCTGGAATAATGACAATCTTTTTTGCATCGATGCTGCAATTATGAAATGAACGAATCTACTTCACAGGCGGGGTTAATACCCCGCCTGTGAACAAAAGTGAAGCTTCTTTGGAAATTCCAGAACATTGTTACCCCGCCCCAAGTAGCGGAAATTATTACTTTGCTATGTGCTAACATTAGTAGAAACTATTTTTTTGCCTAAATATCCCGCCTGTCCAAGGCCCATAAGAGCCATGAGAGTTGTATCAATATCCGGGAGTGATAATGAGGATGCTGCGGAATTCTTTATTTGATAATTAAGTTGAAATAAATAGACAGCTATCGCGATAACGGTCCAGGCAAGCATCTGAATTTTACTTAGATCCGGTAAGCCATCATCGTCGTTAAACAATGCCAATATGCCCTGAGTATTGGCGTTTGTAGCACTGTTTTGAGTAATTTTTTTGTTGTTAAGATAATTTACAGTAATACCTTTTGCTGCAGCCATAGTTGTGATGCTGATTCCCATCGTAATTATTAGATTATTGGGCACTATCAAAGAATCAAAGATTCCTAATTTAGCCCGAACGACAAAAATTACAACATAAGAAAATAAGGCAACAATAGTCCAAAGAATCCACTGAAATTTAGATGTGCTCATTTTGCCGTCTGCACCTTCTGCTAATTTAAAAATATTCCACGTCTTGCAAAAATACCGATACAAGACTGCGAAAAGTATCAAAAGCCCGATGCCGAATAAATAAGGCATAATCCACTCCTTCCCTGGGTAATATCCCAGTTTAAGTTGAAAATGACACAATCTACTATGTCGTAAATTAAGCAACCAACTAAAGATGTCAAAATTTTCTGCCTGATTGCAGTGGATAAATTATCACGCTATGTCTTTCCTCATCTTTTTAATCTCAATGGAACTAATTCCCCACATCTTGCTGCGAGGTAGTTTATTGGAAATCGTATTAGTTTCCGTTTATGGATTTTCCTTTATCCGGAGTCCCAAAGCCAATATTGAAACTTGGATTGTATGATACATTCCATTTATTATCAATTACCGCATTAACAGAAAATTGGCCCCACAACCCATTCGTAATATTGAATTGGCATCCAAGGCTGCCGATACCCCCGTTGGTACTATTTATATAATTGTATTCTACCTCAGCAAAAGCCTTGACTTCATTGATTCCATAATAATATCGAGAACCTATCGAAAGATTAGTTTGCCATTTAGCACTGTCTGCAAATTCCACCTTTGCACCGATTAGTATTTGGTCTTTTTTCATAAAATGAGTGCCAAAAGTTGACCAAATTCCAGCCTTAGCAAACTCCAGATTTTTAATCAGCGAATCAGCAGAAGACTGCAGAGCAGCCGCTCCTATTTCCCAAATAGGTGCGTTCCAAAGTTCTTCACGAAATTTTGAAATGCTATCTGAAATAGAGGTTTTTACCGAATCATAATATAGTTTTTTCTCAATACTATCTATGGTATGCCTGAATATTTTATTACTTGTATCGCTATAATTGTCGGAAAGTATAATAATAGAGGTTTTACTTGAACTATTCTGTGCATAACACTGTATGGCACGATCAAGAAAATGCGATTTTATTGTGGCATCCAAGTAACGAAGGCCTAAAATATCGTTGTTACTTCGCAAGTCAGTATTATCCAAAATGGTCATTCTAATGCCTTCCGCGATCTCATTTGCGCCATTTGATCCAACATTCGTTCCCAAAGAAAGGCGCGTGCGATAGAGGAATTTATCAGCATTATAATCATTCAAAGATGCATTACCATTAAGCAAAAGAGGAGATATTTCAACCGCTAGATTTTTGGGAATTACATTGCTATTAGCAGCAAAATAATTGCCAATACTGATAGCTGCATTTCTCACTGATGTAGGTTGAAGAATGTTATCTGGATTTGTACCCAGCAATTTAAACGCCGGTGATTCTGGAATGGCGAAATCCAAATTGCCCCAGCCAGCGCTAAAGTTACTAGTATCTGTTTGCGCAGATATAAATGAAAAATTAATAAAAACAATAAATAATACAATAAATTGTTTCATAATTACTCCATTTATTTAATATGATAGACTGCTATCGTTTGAGCTTGGCCGTTAGTTGTCGAACCTGCCAGGGGTATTTCTGGATTTACGACGATATTGTCTTCTAATATTGAGAAGATGACGGAATAAGGGTAGTCCGTGCCATCCGGTGACTGTACCGTAAAAGTGCCTCGGATATATTTCCCTTTATAACTGGACGGGCTTTGTTGAAGAGTTTTAACATATGGGTTAGTGTTTTGCGTATTTCCTGTAAATTGTTCCATTACAGTACTGCCGTCTGAATCAAATACGGTAATTTCGAAGCCAACCGCATGTAAAGATTTCGAGGTGACTTTAATGGTAATAGATGATTTGGTTGGATCAATAAAAATATCTGTCATAATTTCTCCTCTTTCTATGAATATCCCCCATATAAATTGATATCGCCGGAATACCATAAGGTTTCAAATAAAGCCACTAACTGACAATGTAAAATTGTTCTATCTGGATTACATCAGGGAAACTACCACGCCATGGCTATCCTAATTTTGTAGTACCCTCTCTGATCTTTTGGACCCCCTTTCGAAATAATTCTTTGAACTACCGGGAAGATGAAGTGTGGGCAACTTCCCAACGAGCTAATCCCGCATAGAAATGCAATAGACGTTAAATAATATCCGAAACACGCCTCACGCAAGGTACTTTTTAGGTAACTAAAAGGATTTCGCTGAATTTTTTGATCGCAGCCTGAAAAATTACCTTTCGATTCCACCCCAAATGCCGGCACTGAATACTCCTTTGCCTGTTGTCTTAGGATTGCCTTGTTATTTCTTTCCCATTTCTGGCATCATTACGGTGATCAAGAGAGACACTTCGCAGGCGAAAAATCAGCAGTAGGCAGAAGAGGGCGTCGCTGAGATAGGATGCCGGGTATCCGGCTTGTTTTTCAATTCCCTTTACAGCCCCTTATGCGACATTTTATATTGTGTAGCCATATATAACACCAGGAAGATAAGAGGGACCTTCTATGTGAGGTTATAATTGTTTTATAATCAATAAGTTATAATAGAAATAGTTTCTCTTTTAATATTTTTTACTGATTCCGGGACATGCTCTTGGCGGGTTACCAGCATTATCTCAAAATCATAATCATAGCTTATAGGGAGGACCATGAAAACTTTTATTGCGATGATCGTGCTGCTGATGTCCATTTCTGTCGCCACCACTTTTGCGCAGGACGTTATCGTGCTCAAGAACGGGGACGAGATCAAGTCGAAGGTTTTTGAAATAACGCCGGCGGAGATCAAATACAAGAGGTTCGATAATCTCGGGGGTCCGACCATTGATATCCTGAAATCCGACGTATTCATGATCAAGTATGCAAATGGGACCAAGGAGGTACTGGCTTCGAATACTTCTCCCGTGAGCGCCCCGAGCGTGAATGCATGGCCGGTAAATCCGCCGCCGACGGTGAGTCCCGGCGCCACGAGCCTGTATATAATGCCTCTCGGATTTCTCGAATTCGGTCCCGTATTGGGCGCGGAATACGCCGCGACCCCCAATGTGTCCGTTGGCGCTCACGTGCGCATCGCGTCGCTTGGCATATTGACGTATGCAATAACGTCGAACGATAATGGCGATGACGCCGATAACGTCAGCGGATTGGGGATTGGGGCGGATGTAAAATATTATCCGTTGTCGGTAAGAAATGGCTTTTACAGCGGCGGTCTCCTGGAATTCTTATGGGGCACGGCAACGTATTATCAAGGGCAATCCGGCGAGTATGAAAATACTACCAGTTACCTGGCGATAGCCTGCGATGGCGGTTACAAATTTGAACTCTCGCAGAGTTTTTATCTGAATGTTGGCGCGACGTTCGGCGCCGCTTTCCCGCTTGACGCGGAACCAACCGTTCATCCCAACGATCCCGATAACACGGAAAATTGGAATCAAGGCAAGACGACGATTTTCGGGATGCTCGATGTGACGTTCGGAGTAAACCTGTGATCGAAATCGTCGTACCCGGCGCGAACATAACATCTCTTTCGGATCTTCCAACAACCTCGTAAGGAGTAATTGTCATGAAAACGACAATCTTTTATTTCACCGGAACGGGTAATTCGCTGAAAATAGCCAAAGATATCGCTTCGCAACTCGGCGATACGGCATTAGTCCCTGTCCAAAAAGCGATTAATGAAACAGTAGATCTTTCCGCGGACAGAATAGGGTTGGTATTCCCGGTGTACATGTGGGGTATGCCCTCCATTGTCGCTGAGTTTGCGCGTAGAATGAAAACAGGGAAAGAAAAATATGTCTTTGCCGTGGCGACGTATGGCGGGACGCCCGGCGGCGCCCTTTTGAATTTATCGAGAGCGCTTAAAAAACAAGGGGCGCGGCTCAGCGCCGGATTCGGCATTCAGATGCCGGGCAATTATATCCCGCTTTACGGCGCGCAACCTGAAGGAAAACAGAAAAAGGAATTTGCAAAAGCCGTTGAAAAAGTCAAACAATGTGTTGAGATTATAAGAATGTGCGGTTCGTGTAAACCGAAGACAAGCGGGTTTCTATTCAATACGCTGTTGTCGTTGGTCTATAAGGTAAGCATGCCGCGTATCCACAAGATGGACAAATCATTTATCGCGCTTGATTCCTGCACGACGTGCGGCATCTGCTATCAAGTCTGCCCCGTGGAGAATATCAAAATCGAGAAGGGAAAACCCGTCTGGCTGGGACAATGCGAACAGTGCATGGCTTGTATTCAGTTTTGTCCCGTTGAAGCCATACAATACGGGAAAAAGACCGAAGGGAAAAAAAGGTATCATCATCCGGAAATTAAATTGTCCGAAATTAAAAACAGATAATTCCATACTTATTTGCCTGTAAATTTCTCAAAACTGCTATTGCTGTTGAAAAGATAGTAATAGCCGTAGTAAGTTCGAGGCGATATATTTTGCCGGATGATCCGCTCTATTACCTGCCCCTAACCTCTCTTTTATCATCGTTTGTACGTTTATTAATATCATGGAAATTAGAGGATCCATCGCAACAGCAAAAAATTCTTTATTAATGGAGGCATGATGACCAGGATAATTCTTTTAAATATTTATGTGATTTTATCGGTAGGAATACTCTTTGCCCAGACTGACAATGTTTCACTATCGAAAAAATCCAACTACCACTTCTGGGGAACGAACTGGGATTCGGAGGTGGTGATGACAAATTCCCTCTGCACCCTTACGGTGGTGCCGAAAATAGGGGGGAGGACGATGCAATACAATCTCGGCGCCCATGCCCCGATTTATGTGGCCAGCGGCGAGGTAGGGGAGACGCCGTCAACCTATACAATCATGGGGGGCTTCTTCACCAACGTCTCTCCTCAATCGAGCTGGAACTGGCCGCCTCCCCCGTTGCTTACGATGGGCGCCTATACGCCAACCATCATTCGCAATACCGCAGATACCTGCTCCGTCTTGTTACAAGGCCCGGTGGAAACTACTTCAAGCTACCCTAACGTCGATGGCCTTCAGTTCAAGCGAACCGTGACGATGTTCGCGGCATCGACACGGATCAACATCGCCATGACGCTCGTGAACAAGGGGACCTCGACGCCGGTCCCGCACGGGATTTGGGATATCACCGAATGCACCGGCGGAACGCAGGGGATTGCCTACGATACGATGATATGGGTCTATTTCCCCATTAATCCCAAGAGTAAACTCGGCAATGGAAGAGGGTATGTCTGTCTGAACGGATTTACTGATACGACACAATGGGTAAAAAGCGCGGGCGGGGCCGGTATCATGGGCATCCGCTATAATGGCAAGGCGGAATCGCTTTTGGGCGCCGACGATATCGCCGGATGGATTTGCTATGTCGATCGCCGCGACGGATACGCCTTCGTGAAAAGATTTACTTATGTATCTGGCGCGACCTATCCCGATTCCGGTTCATCAATATCGGTCTATACGGAAAACAACGTCTCGTTTCTTGAAGTCGAAGTCAAGGGCCCGATATCGACACTGGCCCCCGGCGATTCCATATCCATGGTTGAAGACTGGTATGCGGCCAGGTCGCCCGGCCCCATCGCCTCGGTTAATAACGCCGGCGTTGTCACGAGGAGGTTGTCCGCACAGCAGTCCGGTGATTCGGTCGGCGTGCAGGGCTCGTGGGGCGTATTTTATCCGGGATATGTAACATTGGTTTTTGTTGACGCTGCGGGATCAAAACTTTCGACGGTCGACAGTAGTGCAGTAACGCCGCTGGATTCCTTTGTCCTGAACAAAGAACTCAATGTGCCTCCGAACTCGTCGGCATTGTGTCTTGCGGACTATGCCAGTAGCGGAGCATTCGTTGGAAACCTTGATTCGGTCGCTCTTTCGGCGGCGGGCATTGTCGGGAACGGACCTTCCCTCCCGCTCCGGAAAAGCGATACGCGCATTACGCTTCGACCCGACGGTTCCCTTGCGATTGTGGCGGAGATAAACGAACCTTATTCGATCGAAGTATCCCGCCTTGACGGCAAATGCCTGGCATTTTTCAACGGCATGCGCCCGCAGAATTTTTTCTATGGGCGCAACGGCCTTTCCGCCGGCATCTGTTTTGTAACGACGCGGGTTGCGAAATGCATGACGGTGCGGAAAATCTTCGTCGGGAAATAGCGGAAACCGAAATGGACATAAAAAAGATAGTAATAATCGCGGGCAGCCCGAAACAAGACGGCAACACCGCTGCTTTAGTAGAGTGGTTCTGCGAGAGTGCACGATCCGCCGGCGCTGTTACGGAGGTGATCAATGCCGCAGGACTCGACGGTAATGGCGGTTGTATTTCCTGCAGGGCTTGCCAGAAGCAAGAAACGTACGGGTGCGTGCTGAAAGACGGCATATCGTCCGCCGTAGGAAAAATGATGGGGGCGGATGTTATAATCATGGCTACGCCTCTGTATTTTTTTTCGGCCTCCGCGCAGATAAAATCCGTTGTCGACAGGATGTTCTCCCTATACAAATGGGACAACGATGCCGGCGCCATGAAGACCATTTTGCAAGGGAAAACATTCGGCCTGCTCGCAAGCGCGTACGAAGATATCGGATTGGACGCTCTTGAGAAACCATTCAAGCTTACCGCTGATTACTCCGCGATGAAGTACGCTTCCCTTTTGATACCGAACGCGGGCATTTCCGGGAATATAAGGAAAATACCCGGCGTCAGGGAAAAGGTGACAGCGTTCTCAAAGAAAGTGCTGATGTAAGAATCGATCGCAGGGCCGGGTTTACACCTGCCTTCGGCGCTTCCACGGGTTCCAACCACGCGCCCTTGTTGGCTGTCAGGAAGCATGGCCCCTTTATCCATCTTCATATCTGTTGCGACGCGATTACAGAGGGAACTTCAGGCCGCCCTTGATCTCCAATCCTCGCATATAAAAGGAGGTTGCGCCGCCCATTGCATCGAGAAAAGACTGCTCAAAGACATTGGTAAGTCCGAGATAATAGTCGGCCTCGATAAAAGGGGTTACTTTCCCGGTCGGGAATTCCATCCCGCCTCCCAATTCAATGCCGAAATCAACCGCATTAGTGTAACTGCCCCAATCTTCATTTATACCGTTATAGGTGTAAGTTGCACTCAACAATATGCCTAAATTCAATCCGACGATACTATATATCGAGGCCGTAGGAGAGAGCGGATACTTTACCCGTGCTTCGATAGGAATGGTAAGGTAATTCATCGCCAACGATATACTGTCGCCACTCGTGCAGCCGCGCGAGGAATAGACAATGCCGGGCTGTATTGAGAAATAGGGATTCGGCTGGATCTCAATAACGCCGCCGCCTACAAAACCAGTTCTATTATCACCAAACCATGGCGATCCGCCATTGGACCCATTAGCCAATTGATTAAAAATGCCCAACCCGATATCAAACCCAAGGCTTAGAATTGACGATGATGATGGGGAGATCTGAGAAGGGATTTTAGATACAACGGGGACCGTAGCGGGGCTATTCCGGGGAGTTTCATTATAGGAGCTATTCTGACTATTGTCATTTCCCGGCGGATTATTTCCTGTATTGTGAACGATTCTATCAATATTAGTGAAATAGAGAACCCATTCACTGCCGTTTTTCAACCTGATTTTCAGATTGTTACCGGGATTCTCCTCAATAATAGCGCCCGGGATGATCTCACCGGTTTTCATATATACCGTATCGGTCAAATGCGGCGACGACACCGAGACTGCCACGCTTGGAGCATTCGGCTGCATACTTACCGGCGGATTCGCCGTTGCCGGGAGCGCCGCACCAGATATATTTGGCGGAGAACAATTCATAACGCCCTGGTTTCCCGTGGCCGGGTCGACATCTTCCAATCTATTGCGGGCTTCTAAAATTCCCATCATAACGTGCTGCAAGATATAATAGGATTTCGCTTGCTCAGAAGTAATCTGCACTGAACTGGTATTTTCCGCCGATCCCGTTACAGTGAAGGTCCCCGGGTCTCTTTCCCAGCATAGAAATCCATGCGGCCCCGTTTTGCCGATTGCCGTGCCATTATCCGAAATGTTCATCGCGACGGCGCTACCCAGCGTTGAAGGCCTATAGACATATACGCGGCATTTTGACGAGTCAGCAATGGAAACCTTTTGATCGGGAAAAGGCACATATTGAACGGTGGATGCACACCCCATAAGAAACGCCGTTGAAACCAGACATGCCAAAAGTCGAACCATTTTCAATCTCCTTGGTTGCTATTGATTGATGAACTTCCTTGCCGCATCGACTGCCGTTTCGGCGTGGCTCATGAATCCT
>JBEKOX010000017.1:0-41696 GCA_049521335.1 Chitinispirillaceae bacterium | reverse complement strand
ATATTGGCGATAACGATGAGTCCCATGAGGATCATGATCAGCCCCTGCCAGGTATTGCCCATGAACATCTGAATAATGCCGGCCGGAACCAGCACGATCCACGTGCCGATAAACGGCATGGTCGCGAGAATGATCATGACGAAACCCCACAGGAGCCATGCCTTGACACCGAACACGAGGAGCGTGATGCCGCCGAGGGTGCCCTCGACAAGGCCCAGAATCAAGGTGCCCGTGACGGTGGCGCGGGAGATGAGGAGGAACCGGGCGATGATCATGTCCTCATAATCCCTGCGGATCGGTACGAGATATTTGAGTCGTTTGACGAGATGTTCGCCATCGCGGAAAAAGTAGAACATGGTAAAGAACATCACGAAAATGTTGACGACAAGCGAGAGCGCTCCCGACGATGTTTTGGAGAGCGCTCGTGAACCCGTGGAGAGGAAGGTCTTTATCGCCTCCTGAATGGGAAAGGCGAGATCGACATTGTCAAGGCCGAATTTATGGTAGGCCGGCAGGTTTCGCATGTTCGAGAAAACAGCGCTGTCGCTTCCTTTTCCGATGATGTCGGTAATCACGGGCCCGATGGAGTGGTACAGGTCAAATGATTGTTTCAGGACAAGATAGACGACGAAGTAGGCGGGGGCGAGGAGGCACAGAAAGATAATAAGACAGCACAGGATCGAGCCGAGACCGGCATGGTTGCCGACGATTTTCCGGATGCGCCGGTAGAGCGGGGCAAAAAGAGTCGACAGGGTCGTGGCGACCACCACCGGAACGAAGAATATTTTCACAATGGGAAGAATCGCCGCCGTTACCAGGATAAGAAGTCCGATAATGGCGAATTGATTGATTCCTCTGTCAGGCAGGTTGAAGATGCCCCAGCCCCCCCGTTGTTCGGGATCCCTTATCGAGTCTGCGGCATTCGGCGGTTTATCCATGATTATTTCCCTGGTCTGGGCGATGGCTCGGAATTACATTCAGTAAATCGATGATCCTGATGGTCCCTTACGAGTGAAGGTCGGTTTTTCAACGCGGCGAGCCGCCATTTGCCGCGCTGTCCGCACCGGTTTTGGGAGACGCTTCCTGCGGCGTGAGGAACAGGTCGGGCCAGCGGTCGTTGGCGGTATTGAATGTCAAGCGAACGGCCGTTTTCGCGTCGGCGCCGATTTTCCAGACATAGACTTCGTAGTCGGCGATGTCGTGCTCATGACCGTACTGGGTCGCGCACCAGACAAGCCAAGTTCCGGAGGGATCGACCTTCGGGAAATACTCGTGCGACCGTCTTCCCGGCAGGTCCATGAAATGCATCTCCTTCGGTATGGACCACCCTCCGATTTTCCTGAGCGGTTTTCCATCGTTATCGAGGTCGATCTGCAGCACCTCGGTGCCGCCGTTGCCGGTCCCTTCGTTCATACGATATACTTTATTACCGGAAGGGAACCATGCCATTTCGCACCCGCCGCCGGTTTCGTAGAACTCATTTTTCTCAAAGTTCCAGATGCCGGTTTTGCGGACCGTTCCGCGCAGCGTAACGGCCAGGCATTTCCCGTTCGGCGACATCTCCGGCTGCTGGGCGTACGCGCCTTTTTTGAAATGGGCCTCTGCATCAAAGAGTTCCTTTTCATCGCTCCCGTTCAGTCGCTTTATGAATACTTTCGAGCCGCGCGCGAAAAGGATTGAGTCGCCGCTTGGCCTCCAGGTTCCCCATACCGCGTCGGACGCCACCTTCTTCTCGCCGGTTCCATCGGCGGCGATCGTCCACAGGTCCCACTTCTCGTACATTTCGGCATCGGTTTCCGGAACCCAGCCTGATTTACTGCGGACAAAGAGCACCGTCTTGCCGTCGGGCGAAAAGCGCGGGAACCAGTCCACATTGTTCGATTTTACCGTGAGCTGCTTCTGATCGGTGCCGTCGGCGTTCATGATCCAGATATCATGCTTGCTGTTGACCCGGGAGCTCGACCAGACGATCTTTCCGGAAATTTTTCCCTTGAGACCAT
Source organism: Chitinispirillaceae bacterium (assembly GCA_049521335.1). Classification (GTDB taxonomy): domain Bacteria; phylum Fibrobacterota; class Chitinivibrionia; order Chitinivibrionales; family Chitinispirillaceae; genus BOG-1184. Next base: position 39,696 of record JBEKOX010000017.1, on the reverse strand, counting down.
CGAGCGCTTTCTTTTCATCGCCGCTCATGGGCGCGATCGACCCGAGCGGGGCTTCCTGGCCGAGAGCAGTGACGACAAGGAAAAGGGCGACTGAAAGAGCAAGGAACAGTTGATTGATTTTCATTGTGATGTAACTCCTTGATTTAAACACGGTGTATTCTAAGTCATGCCATTGATAATAAAGAGAAACATTGAATAGTTTCCAAAGATGTATAACATAAATTTACCTTTTATCAATATCGTGCGACTTGTGAGTAACTATACTGAACTGCTATCAATACTTGCATTAAAATAGTCCTATCCGCTGAGATAAATCCATAAGCTCGCCCTCTGCTTGCCATCCCTCGAATCCCGCTATTTCCCCTTCACCGGCTCCCAATGCTGGCTGTAATGATACAAATCCCGCGCCGTCATCAAATAGATGACGACCCGCTTTTTCGACAGCATATTTCTTCGCGCCCTGAGCATCTTGTCCCGCACGAGCGGCCCGCCTCCCCAGCTGGTGATGACATCGACCGGGAGTCCGGTTTCGGCCGCGATATGAGCGCCGATCCCCGCTCCCTTACAATCAACCAGTTCGAAAACCCCGGTGAAACTGTCGCCGATGAGCAGGATCGAGGCGTCGGGATTATTGGCCTTATACAGGCTGCCGTCGGGATTCAGTACCTGCTGCCCCGTGATCTCATCGGCAGGGTAAACCGATTGCTCGGACTTGGGCAATTTGTCAACCAGATCCCCCTGCCGTAGAAAGGTCGTGTCCCGCATTCCGTAGCGGACGGAATTCCTGGATGCTTCGCCATACCAAGCAAGACTTCTGATGCGCCCGGCGATATGCTGTGCGGCGAGCGCCACTCCCCGTGAAGTCCAGTGCGTGTCGTGCTTCTGGAACAGCGACTCCTTGAACTGGGCGTCCTCGCGCTTTGCTGAAAGGAAAATGGGCAACAGGTCGATCACTCCGATGCCGGCCTGCTGCAGATCGCTCAGAAATTTTCGGGAGTACGGGTTGATGATCGTGGAATCGGCCGGCGCGCCGCCAGCCGGAAGCTTTTCAAAGTAAATATCGGATTTATTCGGGACGGGGCAGAAAAGCAGGGTGATCCCCTGTCGTGCGAGGAGTTTATTGAATTCCCGCAGTTGCGGCAGGGGGTTGTCCGCCGGCGGCTGAAGAGCGAGGTCGCCGCCGTTCAGGTACTCGATCTCGTTGCGGAAGAAGAGCCAGCCGTCTTTGCCGCTGAATGCCATCTGCCCTTTCGGCAGGTTTTTCAAGAACTCAAGGTTGGCATGGCGAAACGGTTCCTCTTTTTTCGCCCATTCCCCATAGTCGCCATAGGATTTTGTTTCAAGCGCGAGGCGAACGCTGTCGTTGACGATCATGCCTGAAAAAATGCCTCCCCCGGCAACCGTGGAAACCGAGTCGGTATTCGCGGCGGGCGTTGTTACCTGGGGCGCGACGACCGCCGCGACCGGTGCGGCGTCGCTTGCAGGAAAATCGACGACGAAGACGTTATAGATCACTTTCCCATACGGGTTGCCCCGGATGACGACAAGCGGGTTCGCAATGGAAAGGCCCTTCATCTCACGGCGAATCTCTTTTTCCGTTTCCGGGGTCGGCCATGCGGGTGCGCCGGTCATGTCGACCACATCGGTATTGAATTTCGGGTACCAGTAAGAGGCGAGCGTATTCGCCCAGTCGATCACCTGCTCTTCTGTTAACAGTTTCTCCGCATAGTCGGACGTCATCCAGTCGATGGCTTTTATAAACAGTGCATGATCGATGGCGCTGCTCTCGATGCGGCCATAGCACTCCCTGAAGCCATCGCGGTCTTCATCGACGAGGCCGTCGATAAAGGTTACCCATGGCTTGAATTCTATTTTTACCCAGATCGATGCGGTATCGCCCGATCCGTGGATATACGCGCAAACGATCTCCTGGTAGGGCGTGTAGATCGAGGAGTCCGCCCATTTTTTCCCATTCACCGCACCGGTGATCCGTGCGAAAAGGTCGATTTTTGTCACTTGCCACAGCCGGTTCTGCAGCGGATCCCAGGCAAAGGGCTGCGATAGTTCGCTTTCGGTAAGGGGCATCTGCGCCGGCGAAGTGCAGGGCGAAGCAATCGCTCCGCCGAAAGTGCAATCGGCGATGGTGATTTTTTTGGACGGTTTTTTGGGCCGGAAAGGCTGCGGATCGTACCGGACCGGGTTTCCTATATAAGCTGCCAGGTCAAGGTTCGCCTCGGTCGGGCGATGGACGGTGCGAACCATTACCCGCGATGAACGCCGATTGAAATTTTTATTGAGCGTTTCGCAGGGCGCGGCCTGTAAACAGCACTGCATGACAAGAATGGTCCCTATAAAGCAAAGACCCATGCGGAATTTCATGAGAATATTCTTTCCTGTTACCGGTATGAACGCTTATTGCATCGCAATCGCCACGTTTTTCCAACCATCTTCACCGAACCGGAAATCGCGTTCGATGACCTCCCAGACTACGAGTTTTTTCCCTTTAAGCAGTTTTGGATTTCGCGCCAGCGATTGCCGCACAAGAGTCGATGCGCCGCCGTCATTGACAAGCGATGCAATCGGCTGCGATAATTCGAAAGCAAGGTGGGCGATCCATCCTGCGCTTCCCGGCTCGTCGGTCTGGTAGATGCGCGAAAAACTGTCCCCGAGGAGCAGTACCTGCGAGTTGCGGTAATCATCCTTGTAGAGCGACCGCTCCGAAACGGCTCCGGAAGAGTCCCGCGTTATGCGGTACACCTGATAGCACCTGGTCTTTTCCGGGATGAACCCGCCGTAGAATCGGCGCACCTTCTCCGCCGGCAGGGTCGTCATCACGGCCACATCGCCGATCCGGTCAACCGTAACCGAATCGATCGCGTATTCGGTCGAACCAGGCCGGTACCAGGGGTACTGTTCGATCCGTCCGGCGAGCAGGCGGGCTGCGAGGCGAACGGCGCGTCCTTTCCAGTGAGTATCCTCGCGGAGGTAGAGCGAGTCGCCTGCTTCCGCGTCGTGGAGCCGTTCATTTGCAAAGGGGCCGAAGAGGTCGAGCACCTCGACGCCCGCCTGACGCAGGTCGTTCATCATGCGCTGCGAATGGCTGAGCACCCCTGCGGCCGAGACGGGGATGCTTTGCGAAAGGAGGTCGGGGTAGATGCTTGGTTTACCCGGCATGATAACCATTAAAAGATCGATGCCCGCACTCTGCAATTGCGTTTTGAATCGGACAATGGCCCCAAGGGGATCCACGCTGATCTTCTTGTCGTTGGGGTCGACCATGATCGAACGCGGATCGAGCACATCGGGCTTGACCAGAAAGTCGACGTCGGGCCGGTAAAAGAACCATCCTTGCGTACCGAGAACGCCCTTGTCGCCGAGGTCGCGGAATAAAACGTAGCGCAGGAACTGCATAACCGGTCTTCCCGCAATGGCGAACACCGAAGAATTTTCGAGTTCCTTTTCATACGGCCGGAGGTAGCGATCATTCCAGAGGATATAGCGCCACCCGCCGATTGCCAGGAGGGGAAGGGTAATGATTGATCGCTTCGGATACTCGTGCATCAGCATATCGGTTGCGGCTCGCATGACGGTAACGTCGGCGGCAATTTCCGCGGGCGGCGTGCCGGCCTGTAATTCCGCCGAGAGACGGGCAAGGCGGGCGGCAAGGGAATCGAGCTGGAATACGGCGGGAATAAACGAATCGGTGGTGATATACCGGTTCCTGGTAATCACGGCTTTTTTAAGGTCCTCGACGTTTGCGATCGCGTCGTCAATCAGGAGGTCGCCTGATTCCTGCGACGAATCGGCCAATGCGGGCTTTGCGGCGAGGCTGTCGGTGTAAAGAGATGCTCTGCAGGCCAGATCGTGCATCGCATTTGCATTACGAAAAGGCGTGATCGTAAGATCTTCCAGCAGGTCGAGCGCCTGGACGCTCTTTCCCTTGTGAAGCTCAACTATAGCCTGGGTTATCGGCACGGCAAAAATGACCAGGATGAAGACGACGATGAGGGGGGCCGTAAGCAGACGTTTCAGGAAGTTCATGAGCCGCCCCGCGTTAAAACTGGAAATAGAGGAAAGGGTTATAGGTCTGGGTGAACATGGTCACGATTGCCACTACCAGGACGGCGGTGCAGAGCAGCGCCTTTGGCATGGTGAGGGTGCGCACCCATTCATGCGCCTGCAGCGGTTGCCATACGAATACGCCGCAGAGAAGCATCTCGAAGAGATGGCGCGGCGTAAAGAGCTCGGCCGAGAGCATCGGGGCGGTGGCGGCTCCCTTGACTGTTCCGATCATGGCTCCCCAGTAGTGCATGGCTTGTCCTATGTCAGGCGCACGGAAGAGCACCCAGCCGAACATCACGACGATGAAGGTGATCGCTACCTGCCCCCAATGGGGCAGCACGTGATAGAGAGTTTTTTTCCCTGCAACCCGTTCAAGCACGAGGAACAAGCCCTGATAGATGCCCCACAGCACGAAGGTCCATTTAGCGCCGTGCCACAAGCCGCTCAGGAAAAAGCAGAGGCAGAGGTTGAAATACATGCGGCCTTTGCCGACACGATTGCCGCCGAGCGGGATGTAAAGGTAGTCCCGGATGAAATTTGTAAGCGAAATGTGCCACTTCTGCCAGAAAACGGTAATGCTGGGGGATTGGTACGGGCCATCGAAATTTTTAATAAACTCGATTCCAAGCATGCGCGCTAGCCCGACGGCCATGTCGGAGTAGCCGCAAAAATCGAAGTAGATCTGAAAGGCGTAGGCGATGACGCCCCACCAGGCATTGAAAAAACCCGGACCGTCGCTGCCGAAGGCTGCATCGGCGATGGCAGCTACCGAATTGGCGAGAATGATCTTTTTGCCGAGTCCGAGGCTGAAGATCGCCACGCCGCTGGCGAATTTCGGGATCGAATGCACCCGGTTGTCGAGCTGATCGGCAACGGTGCGGTAACGAATGATCGGCCCGGCGATGAGGTGAGGAAAGAGTCCCACAAAACAGGAAAACACCGAAAAGTTGCGCGCCGGCTTTGCCGCGCCTTTGTAAACATCGATGGTATAACTCAAGCCGACAAAGGTGTAAAAGGAGATGCCCGAAGGGAGCAGCACCGAGGCGATGGTGAACGCGTGGGGGCCGCCGCCGAGGAAAAATGCCAGCCGGTTAACCACTTCGGACATGAAAAACATGTAATACTTGAAGTAGGCGAGGAGCGAGAGGTCGGTGACAATGGCGAAAATGAGCGCACTTTTACGCTTCCACTCAACCTGGCCGGGTTGACTGATTATCAGGCCGCAGAGGTAGTCGTTGATGGTGGTGATGAACATCAGGATCACGAACCAGGGGACGAGCCACCCGTAAAAGACATAGCTCATGATCGTGATGAATGCATTCTTTACATAGAGACCCTTCCACCTGAAGGGAAGGAGAAAGTACACCAAGAGGAAAAAAGGCAGAAAATAGAATATAAAGATATGCGAAGAAAAAACCATTCGTTACAACCCTCGCCGTAGAGGATGATCGGGGTTCCTATCCGGCAGGCAGCCGGACCGATGCCTGGATTACCGCGCGATCTCCGCTTTGAGGGCGTAATATTTATCGAGGTCGGAATCCGGATATTCGTCCTCCACCGCATCCTTCCAGACGCGTTCGATCGGCGTCACCAGCACGAGTCTCTGCCGCGCCCCCTTCTCGAATTTGACGATATCTCCGGTTGCCAGCGTGCGCATGCGGTCTTTTATCTGGCATCGGGGAATGAGCGGATTGTAGTGGCCAACCAGGATCTCCTGTTTTTTATAAGCGCCCTTGAGTACCTTTATCACGCGGTACTTCATGATATATACGTAGTTGTAAAGATCGTTCGGCGGAAAGGCGCCTGGAATTTCGGTCAGCCGGGCGAGGATCACGAGCGTATCCATGCCTTTTTTTTGCACGACGTTGGCCGGGGTCTTTGGGGCCGGCTGGTTTGTCGGCGCTCCGGTTTGAGCCGAAAGCAGGGAGAAGGAGACCAGCAGGGAAACGATCACCGCTGCGATATTTTTAGTACACTGCATGAGACTCCTCGACGAAAGCTAATAGGTTATCGAAAAAGTTCCGGAAGAATCGGGTGGAACGTTGTTAAAATATTCCTGAAGCTTGATGTAACAATGGTTTGAGGCGGCGGCACTGTCGGCAACCCACGAAAACGTGGTGTCCGGATAAGCAAAAGAACTGGTCGCGAGCGACATTGGAATGGAATCGGGAAGAGAATAGAGCCATAGCACAATGCTGCTTATACTATCCGGATAGTTGACTTGCCATTTGATATTTATGGTATCGCCAACTTTGAAAGTTTGGCCAGCTTTGGGCTGAAGAACCACCATAGCGCTGGGAGTCGTTTTAGTGCCCGTTGATTTATTGCAGGCCATTCCTGCGAACAGCATGCACATTATCGTGAGGATAAGACTCTGACAGACGATATTTTTTTTCATGAATCCCTCCATGTTTTCTGAAAATTCAGAATCACTATAGTATAATTCATCGCTTGATTACTGAACAAGATTCAATACCCAGCGAATCACGCAAATTTTCAAAATACCGCAGTGCTTCTCTCCGTACCCCCGGCGCGTCGCACCATTGAGTAGCAATGCTGTCAGCGATAGTCCGCACCGTTATATTATTCGATAAATCAATGCTCGTGGGACCCGAAACATTGCTCCTGAGGAAAAGAACCGAGGCGCCATCCGTGCACGCCAGGCGCCAGTAAGCCGATGCATAGAGGCGCTGGATCAGTTTCATATGCAACGAATAGAGAGCCGATGGCACAATCACTTGGGTTATGTTGAATTTCTCTGCAACCCTGTCGAATAATTCGGGATGATCGCTTATTGCCAGATACTCGGCGAAGAATTGCGGTGAGCGGATAATGAGGCGGGTATCGATGAAAACCTTTTTTTCCGGATAGAAGCGCCAGATCAGATAACCGCCGTAGCGCAAGTCGTTGAACATGTTGCCGGGAACGGGGTTTTGCTTGAGGTATCCGGAGATCTTTTCCGGAAACCGGAAAGGCGACAGCACGCAGTGCGGAGGATAGAGCGAGACAACCGACAGGTGGCGGAACGTGAGCGCGCTGACCGCCAGCATCCCTATGGCAATCGCCTCACAACCAATGAATCGCACACTTTTGCCTAAAAGTCTCGTTGCGAAATCCGATTGCAACAGGTCGGAAATGGAGTCGCCAATGATCGGAATGATGATGACAAAAAGGAGCGGCACGTTCCGCACCGCGCTGAAGGCAAGATAGCTGAATCCGGCGAAGAGGAGGAGATGGCTGATCCGGCGCTTTCTGCCCTTGAGAATGAAGATCAGGAAAGCGATCAAGGTGATGGCTATCGTCACGGTACGATAGAATGAATCGTGGCCGTGCAGTGAGAAAAGGGGGATATTTTCTGAAATGGTAAGAGAGTATATATTGCGGGTTCCGGGAGCAATCCGCGCAAAAAGGCTGAATGGAAACGTGAGTCCGGCAACCCCGTAAGGATTGAGCAGGCACGATGCAGCGCAGGCGCCAATGAGCGCTGTTTCGAAAACCGGACGGCCCTGCCTGCCGCGGAGCCACTGCATCACGTTTTCCGCCCAATAGGAGCCGATGATGAACAGGCCGATCATGTAAAGACCCTGGGAGTTGGTCCAGAGTACTTGGAGCGGCACGCATAGAAGAAGCAGAGTTTTCTTCCCCGGGCGCCTGGCGCGCTCGAAAAGAAAAACATAGGCCGCCATGCAGATCAGCGTGATGAGTATCGGCCGGACGCAGAGCAGATACCGCATGGCAAATACCAGCGGGCAGGTGAGAAATGCCGCAATCAGGATATAGTGCTTTGACCGATGCGTAAGGCAGAGCAGCCCGGTCGTTGCGGCGACGACAGCCAGTTTGAAGAACAATAAAGCCTTCAGACCGCCGATTTTGTAGAGACCATAGCAAAGGAGCTGGAAGAGCCAGTGCAAATCGATCCAGCGGGGCGACGGCAACGTAAAGGCGAACGGATCGGTATAGAGGAGTCGTCCATGGGCGATCATCTCTCTTCCGGCGGCCAGGTGCCAGAAAATATCCGCGTCCGTGATGGGAAAGTAAACAAAAAAGGCCGAGATCGCCATGCAAAGGGAGATCGGCCAATATATTGCAGCGAGACGCCGGATACTCATTTCGCCATTGCTTTAATCGCGAGCAGCTTTTGCCCGAATATTTTCGTGGAGTCGTCATTGCCGAGTTTGCCGAAGGTATACACCGCTCGCCGGTAAAGAAGCGAATCCCCAGGGTTGCGTTCGAGGCCCGAGAGATAAATCGTCAATGCTTTATGGTACTGTCTTGCTGCCGCCGCGACCGCGCCGTAATTCGCCGCGAGGTTGACCATATCCGGATGTTCGACGAAAAGCTGCGCAAATAGGTCCATGGCGGTATCCCGACTCTCATTCTGCGCATAGGCGACCGCCAGATTGCCCTTTGCCTCGGCATAGCCGGGAATCAATCGCAGGCACTCCCTGAAATAAACGATAGCCGGTTTGAAAAGCTTTTCCCGGAGGCAGAGCGTTCCGCAGTCATAGCAGAGTACGCCGATAACCTCTGGCCGGGAGAGGTTTTTAAGATCGTACCACGGCGTTTTTGCGATCTGATACCGCTCACGGTAGTAGGCGTCATCATGTGCGCATCCGCCCCTGTTCGGTTCGATGTTGATGCGCACTCTTCCGTCATCGTACCGGCAGAAAAAATGTCCCGGCAGCATTACTCCGTAGATCGGGCACCCGAGCCTTTCCGCGAGCATGAGGAGGATGAGGGACACGCCGAGACAGTCGCCCTTGCGCGTCCTGAAGACCCGGTCGGGCAGGAGAGTTTCGAGTGCGGTGTCAGTGGAATCGAATCCGATATGCCATGTTTGATAGACTAAATCGATGATGGCGGTACGCGTACTTCCCGCTCCCGGCTTGAAAAGAGGCGAAAGTCGGATTGCCTCGGCGGCGCTGTCAAGGAGCCGGTAGAAGGCGTTGGCCGAGCCGGCATCGGATGCGCCGAATTCGACCGGCGGATGGCTTGCCATAATCTGGCATGCCCTTTCGAGCGAAAGCGTGTCGGCGCGCGGGATTGCTGTCATTTCACCGGTGATCGATTCGTTGTTTTTCTTTGTCGAACAAGAAAGAGCGGACAGTGTCAGCGTGGCAAAGAAGACGGCGGCGCGCACGGCATTGTGGTGTGCTGGAAATCGAAGGGGTTGGCTCATGGGGAGGGAGAAGGCCAATTCAGCGCGTCAGAACATCGTGGTTTTGATGCCGATGGCAAAGGTCCAGGTGTCAAGGAAATCCCTTCCATCCGGCCAGAGGAATTTTCCTTCACTACTGGCGCCGCTTTCAATCAGTTTGTTGACGGCGATGTAAATCGGGTACTCCGGCCTGGAGAATTCGAGACCGTAATGGAGCGTGAGACTCCAAGTTCTGTTATCCGGATCCGGGAATGGATCGTAGGTGTTCGCCGCAAAGGCCGGGATCCAGTCTACCCCCAGCGGAATCCAGAGTTTTGCGCCGAAGGAGTGCACATAATGCTCGACGCCGCGGTAGCCGTAATAGATATCTGCATTAATGCTGGGCGGCGTGTACCCGCCGAGATCGTTTTCGCCGTAGGGCTTGAACCAGTACTGAAAACGGCTCTTGTCGGTGATCAGGTCCCACGAGTTATCGAGGTCGTTGTATTGATCCGGTTGCGAATTGATAAATTGGTTCTTGCCATAAAAGTTCAATTCAAAGGGATTTGAATAGTAAGCTTCGACGATCCACAGTCCCTTATCGACATCGATGGTCTTGTTGATGCCGATCGTTACGTTATAGATTCCGGCGCCGCATTGCATGGCGGTAGGGATGTATTGCATTTCATTCTCTTTTCCACGCTTGATATCGTACTGTCCGGACGGAAGGGTGAGATTGAACATGAGACTGTATTCGCCCTCCATGCCGATACTTTTGGAATAGTCGAGCATGATGTCCGACAATCCGGCGGCCACCTCGGTATAATCTTGATCCTCAGTGGCAGGCTGGAGGTTGCCGATATTCGATACAATGGGGATAGTAAGGCCGAGGGTTGAGGTCCAAGTGGGCTTCATGCAGAAGCGCGTCCTTACCTCCTGGTACTGGTAGTCTTGGCCTATCGATGTCATTCCCATGACTTCAGCATCGATGAGACCGCCGCTGACGCCGTAGCCGACCCACTTGACATAGGTGCCGACGCCGCCCGATCCGCCCGCGCCGCACCCCCCGACGCACTGCCAGGGCGTGAGTGCGGTGAGGGCGGCGTCATCAGGATGCGGAAAACGGCTCGCAAAGAGAAAGAACAACGCAACAATCAGGAGGATCGCGCCGACGAAGCAGGGCAACACTTTTTCCAGAATCGGTATCCTGCGGATCAGGCTGGCTGGCATTTTTAATTTCCAATCCATAAGGACGGCGTGGAATTGGTATTCATCTTGCCCGAGCCCACGGTCAGTATCAGCGAACTTTCGCCGTCTTTCGTACGGACATTTTTAATGAGCACGAGGTCCCACGAGGTACTGCCATCATTTGAAGCGGCGATCGCGATCGCATAATTCTGATTATTGGACCATTGAGGACATTGCCACGCGGCATACCCGCTTCCCATGATGCTGATCGGGATAAAATTGATCACCGTGTTTGATACATCGACGATGAACAGGACGCTGTGTTCAGGCAGATTCCCCTGCGCATCGGCCGGGTAGGTAGGATCAGTGGAGAAGGTACCCAGCAGGTTCTGAACTCCTCCGATATTTAAAAACATCATCTGGTGATCGGTAGTAACGGAGTCGGGATCGATGGAGGGGTTACAGATTTGAACCCCTTGATTTATTGGAATTAGCGCGGCGGTAGGCAGGGGGGTACAAAAACAGCCGGGCTGATACCCGGTGCAAAGATACTGTCCATCCTTTGAAAGACCGCCATTCATCGGATACGGCGCAATCAGGATCGGGGAGCCTACCGCCGAGCCGCCGTTTCCAGTATCAACCTGCTGTTTATAGGTCACTCCGATGCCGGTATCCATGGTCAGGCCTTCGATCAGGTATACCGTTGAATAGATGAGATACAGTAACCCGGTGGCGGGGTCCTGATACCAATGCGGCCTCGTACCGCTTGGGTTGATTAAAACCGGCTTGGCAGTCGTATCCAGTTTCTGAATGTAAGCGCCGTAGACATTGTTGCCTTCAAGCAAGCCATACGCGACGAAGGTTCCGTCGGGAGATATCATTGGTTTGTCGGCATCGTAATTCAGCCCAGCCGCCGGTTTTATCAGTACCTTCGGGGCTGGGGCGGAATCGTTGAAATCGACGTAATAAATATCACGAGGGCCATTATATGTCAGCGCATAGGCGATTTTAAAATTCGTGTTCGTTGTGCCAAGGAAGGTGGAAATTTCGCTGGCAGGAGGAAATTGGTATGGCTGCTGCGGCAGCACGAACGGGGTCGGCTTATAGCAGAAACAAAAGATGGTGGCAACTATCGCGGCAGCGAGGATTGGCTGCGTTACAGTGAAGCGTCGTTGCATAGCTCCTGATTTTCGGGAAACGAGGACGAAGTTTTGATACATAAATCATAAATATAATTCGATTGCATAATAATTCGATTGCACAGACCGGGAAATCATTTACTGGGGAAGGAGGATTTCCTCCTCGGCAACAAAGAGGTCCATAAATTTCAACTCTTAATCGCCGATTTTTGATTGTTGAAAATGTATTTTGATTGCTTCCGGGTCAGCGACCCGCAACAATCGCCATCCGGCGCAGAAAACGACATCTATCGTCCTGTCCCTCATGAGTTCTGTTTCCGATCACCAGAGCGGATTGCCCGCAGGAGCCGCTCTGGTAAGATTGCATTGCCCGGAAGAGTGATCTATAAATTATCTTCTATCAGATGCTATGGTCTGCCTCGGTTGAAGAGAAGGATTGGCATGCCATCGCGCGTTTCCATAAATTAAAGGAGCAGAAGCAATTCTGGCAGGGCGGGCGCAGCGAACGACATTGAAAAATCGGACCCGGCGTAAGGCCAAAGAGGCCGTTAAGGCACCCTATGGTCTTTTTTTTTATAAGGATTAAAGGCTGTCGTAATAGTTCCCGCGTTACGGTTCCAATGGCTCCTGCACTGAAGTGGGTGCAAGAATAATTTTTACCGCTTGAAAGGAGATCATGGTTTCTCATAAAAAATTACAGCAGTGGGTGGATGAGATGGTTGCACTCTGTCAGCCGGATTCGGTATATTGGTGCGACGGGTCGCAGACAGAGTACGATCGGTTGTGCGGAGAGATGGTCAAGGCCGGCATGGCAACAGCTCTCAATCCCCAAAAAAAACCAGGAAGCTTCCTTTTCCGCAGCCACCCTTCGGATGTTGCGCGCGTTGAAGATCGTACGTTTATTGCCGCGAAGAATAAAGAGGATGCGGGACCCACTAATCATTGGATGAATCCGGCTGAACTTAAAGCGAAAATGAAGGAACTGTATGCAGGCTGCATGAAAGGTCGCATTTTGTATGTGATTCCCTTTTCAATGGGGCCCATTGGCTCTCCGATATCAAAGATCGGCGTGGAGATCTCCGATTCCCCGTATGTGGTCATCAATATGCGCATCATGACGCGGATTGGCGTCAAGGTGCTCGAAACGTTAGGTGCTGACGGCGAATTCGTGCCATGCCTCCACTCGGTCGGCGCCCCGTTGAAGCCGGGGCAGAAGGACTCCTCGTGGCCATGCACGCCGCAGATTGAAAATAAATACATCAGCCATTTTCCCGAGGAGCGGACTATCTGGTCTTTCGGGTCCGGCTACGGCGGCAATGCACTGCTCGGCAAAAAATGCTTTGCCCTGCGCATTGCGTCGGTCCAGGCAAGAGATGAAGGGTGGCTCGCCGAGCATATGCTCATTCTGGGAATCACGCCGCCAAAGGGGGAGAAGAAGTACATCGCGGCGGCGTTTCCCAGCGCCTGCGGAAAAACCAATCTTGCCATGATGGTGCCGACTCTTCCGGGTTGGAAGGTCGAATGCGTCGGGGATGATATCGCATGGATGAAATTCGGTGCCGACGGCCGTTTGTATGCCATCAATCCCGAAGCGGGTTTCTTCGGCGTAGCGCCGGGAACTTCCATGCAGTCTAATTCGAATGCGATGCGGACGGTTCAGAAGAACGCGATATTTACCAATGTCGTTCTCACCGAAGATAACGATGTCTGGTGGGAAGGCATTGGATACGAGCCGCCGTCCGGGAGGAAGATCGACTGGACCGGCAATGTCTGGGAGCAGTCGAGCGGCAAAAATGGCGCCCATCCGAATGCGCGGTTTACCGCTCCGGCAATGCAATGCCCGGCCATCGATCCGGCATGGGAAGACCCCAAGGGGGTGCCTATCAGCGCCTTTCTTGTGGGCGGCAGGCGGCCGACCACCATCCCGCTGGTGCATGAGGCGTTTTCGTGGAATCACGGGGTCTTTCTCGGATCCATCGTGGGGTCGGAAACCACGAGCGCGAATATCGGCGCCGTGGGCCTTGTGCGCCGCGACCCCTTCGCCATGCTGCCGTTCTGTGGCTACCACATGGGCGATTACCTCGCGCACTGGCTCTCGATCGGCACGAAAACCACCCCGGACAAATTGCCGAAATTCTTTTATGTTAATTGGTTCCGGAAATCGGCCGATGGCAAATGGCTCTGGCCGGGATATGGCGACAACAGCCGCGTTCTCAAATGGATCTATGAGCGGGTTTCGGGGGGCGGGAAGGCGCAGAAGACGCCGATCGGCTACCTGCCTGCGCCCGATGCGATCGACATGTCGGGCCTCTCCCTGGACCCGGACAACCTGAATGAGCTGTTGCGCGTTGACGCAAAAGAGTGGCTTCAGGAAGTGGAAGGCATCAGGCGTCACTATGAGGGGTTCGGCGCGAAATTGCCTCTTTCGCTCAAGGATGAGGCATCGGCTCTCGAATCGCGGCTCAAACAGCGCCTCTCTCACTAGCAGGAGGTATTTGCATGGCATGGTTCAATAAATCCGAAGTAAAACGAGATACGCGAAAAATTTTGACCGAGGAGATCTGGATACGGTGCCTCGGATGCCGCGCACATGTTTTCAAACAGGACTACTATACCAATCTTCATGTCTGCCCCAAATGTTCATGGCACGGGAAATTGACCGCATCGGAGCGTATCTCCCTCACCATCGATGCCGGTACCTGGAAAGAGATGGATTCCCTGATCTGCCCGTCCGATCCGCTCGGATTCGTGGACGGCAAGGGATCGTATGCCGAGAAGATAGAGCAGACAATAGCCAAAACCGGTCTTAACGAAGCGGTGGTTACCGGCACCGGCGCCATCGGCGGGCTGCCGGTGGTTATCGGCGTGATGGACTTCCGGTTTCTCGGTGGCAGTCTTGGTTCCGGGACCGGTGAAAAAATCCTGCGGGCCGCGAATCATGCGTTCCAATATTCTCTGCCTTATATTCTTTTTTCTGCCTCGGGCGGGGCTCGCATGCATGAAGGCATTCTCTCCCTGATGCAGATGGCCAAAACCTGCGCCGGCATCGCCAGGCTTAACGACAAGAGAGTGCCGTATATCTCGGTCATGACCGATCCCACCACGGGCGGCGTGTCCGCGTCCTATGCCATGGTCGGCGATGTCAATCTGGCCGAGCCCGGCGCGCTGGTCGGGTTCGCAGGTCGCCGCGTCATCGAGGTAACGATCAAGCAGAAGTTGCCGGATAACTTCCAGACCGCCGAATTTTTTCTCGAACACGGCTTCATCGACCGGATCGTGCCGCGCAAGGAGATGAAGGAGACGCTGCGTACCATTATCTCTTATTACAACCGGTAAGAAAGCCATTCGGCGGTTCTTTCCCTCATGCCGGTTCATCGATATGACTTGTATCGTCTAAGGAGGCAGTGGAATGGAACGGGAACTTGATTTTGAAAAGACCATGATTGATATAGAAAAAACCCTTGACAAACTTCACCATCGGGAGAACATCGGGAAAAAAGGGCATCGGGAGCAGATCGAAACCTTTGAACGCAAGCTCGACGAGGTGCGCAGGGATGTTTACTCGAACCTGACCCCCTGGCAGACCGTCCAGGTGGCGCGACATCCGAAGCGCCCGGTTCTGCGCGACTATATCGACATGATTTTTAAGGAGTTTGTCGAATTGCATGGCGACCGGGCGTTCGGCGACGACCGGGCGCTTATCGGCGGGTTTGCCCGTCTGGGCGATGCAAAAATCATGCTTATCGGCCATAACAAGGGTAAAAACGTCGACGAAAATATTCATCGAAACTTCGGCATGTCACGACCTGAGGGATATCGCAAGGCGCTACGGCTCATGCGGCTGGCCGAAAAATACAATTTGCCGATTGTCACCTTTATTGACACGGTCGGCGCATTTCCCGGCCTCGATGCCGAGGAACGAGGGCAACACGAGGCGATTGCGCGCAACCTTACCGAAATGGCAAGGATCGAGGTTCCCGTCATCGTCGTGGTTACCGGTGAAGGCGGCAGCGGCGGCGCTCTCGGCATAGGCGTCGGCGACGCCGTGCTTATGCTTCAGAACGCCATCTATTCCGTGATCTCTCCAGAGGGGTGTGCGGGGATTCTCTGGCGCGACGGCTCCTTTGCAGCTCAGGCGGCCGAGGCTATGAAGATCACCGCGAAGTCGCTCCTGGAACTCGGTGTCATCGATGAAATCATCCCTGAACCTCCGGGCGGTGCGCACCGTTTTCCGCTGGAAACCGGCGACCGCATCAAGGTCACGGTGCTCGGTCACTTGGCGCAGCTCGCTTCGTTCTCTTCGAAAGCCCTTCTCGAACGGCGTTTCAAAAAATTTTCTGCGATGGGAAAATTCGACGAACAGAAATAGAGGACCATACTTCTATGAAGAAAGAAAAGAACCAGTCGGAAGATCAACTGCACAAGATTCCCCTCCGGGTGACCGATACCACGTTGCGCGATGCTCACCAGTCGCTCTGGGCCACGCGCATGCGGACCGACGATATCTTACGCATCATCGATGTGATCGATTCGGTAGGCTATTACTCGCTCGAGTGTTGGGGAGGGGCGACCTTCGATGTCTGTCTGCGGTTCCTGCGGGAGAACCCCTGGGAACGACTGCGCGTCATCAAGTCACGGGCCAGGAATACGCCGCTGCAGATGCTCCTGCGCGGCCAGAACTTGGTCGGATACCGGAATTATGCCGATGATGTGGTCGATCGTTTCGTCGGGCTCGCCAGCGAAAGCGGGATCGATATCTTTCGCGTCTTCGATGCGCTGAACGATACCCGCAACCTTGAAGCGGCCGTACGCGCTGTCAAGAAGCACGGTGGCCATGTGCAGGGAACCCTCTGCTACACGCTCTCCCCGGTGCATACGGTTGAGAAGTTTGTCCAGTATGCGCGGGAACAGGTTGCAATCGGCGTCGACTCCATTTGTATCAAGGATATGGCCGGTATCCTGTCGCCGATCGCCGCCGAGCGGCTTGTCCGTGCGCTGATCCGCGAGCTTGACGATATTCCTATTCAGCTTCATTGCCATCTATCAAGTGGCATGGCAATCGCCACCTATGTGGAGGGTGTGCGGGCCGGGGCGGGCGCCATCGATTGCGCCGTGTCGTCAATGGCGGGTTTTTCTTCCCAGCCACCGGTGGAAACTCTCGCCACCATCTTTGAGGAGACCAACTATTCGGCGAATCTCGATATCGAGGCGATTGAACGGGTCGCGAAATTTTTTACCGAAATCTCGCCGATGCGAAAGCAGGGGAGCTCGGCACTTCCTTACATCGACCCGGAAATCCTGATTCACCAGATTCCGGGCGGCATGATCTCGAACTTCCGTTCGCAACTCGATATGCAGAATGCACTCGATAAGATGCCGCAGGTGCTCGAAGAGGTCGCCGCAGTGCGGGAGGACCTCGGGTTCCCGCCGCTGGTCACCCCTACCAGCCAAATTGTCGGTACGCAAGCGGTCATGAACGTTCTTGCCGGGGAGCGCTATAAAATCGTTCCCAACGAGGTCAAGGATTACGTCCGCGGTCTTTACGGAAGGTCACCATCGCCCATCAGTCGGAAGATGATCAAAACCATTCTCGGAGACGAGCAGCCGATCACCGGTCGTCCGGCGGACCGCTTGACGGCAATGCTTCCGACCGCGACCGATAACGTCGATCCAAAGCTGATCGAACGCGAGGAGGACATTCTCTCGTATCTGCTTCTGCCGGAACCTGCGGTCGAGTATTTCAAATGGCGCGCGCTTCCCGAGGAGCAACGTCCAGAGACTCCGGCCGACCTGGAAGCGAAAGCGATGAAGCCCGCTATCGCTATCCCGCCGCCCAAACCTGCGGCCACGACGCCCTTTGCTGCGGCGGTTGAGACGCTGGTCGGCGCAGCGCCGACGGTCGTGCAGGAACTGCTCCAGAAGATCGACGGTCTGTCGCTCGATGAAGTGGTATTCCGCAAGGGGGACCAGCAGATTGCAGTTCGCGCCGCCGGGGCGCCAGTTTTTGCCGCGTTACCAGTTGCGCGCCCCATTGGCGGGAATGTCGCTTCGGCTGCGGAAGAGAAACCCGCTCCCGCAGGCGCGCCCGCTTCCGAACACGCCTACTCCCGCACGGTCAATGCCCCTCTCGTGGGCAAGTTCTACCTCTCGCCCGGTCCGGGTAAACCCGCTTTTATCAAAGAGGGCGATACCGTGAACGCCGGCGCCAAGTTGTGCATCGTTGAGGCCATGAAGCTTTTCAACGAGATCACGGCACCCGTCAAATGCCGGATCGTCAAAATTCTCGCGGCCGACGGTGCTGCGGTGCAGAAGAATACGCCGCTGGTGGCGATTGAGGAAATTGGATAATTGTTGATGTAGTGAGACATTCGTGATAGAGAATCTATGTGTTTATGGTGAACCGATCGGATAATAGAATCACCTTGACGACCGTCAGGCAACGAGTAGATATCTGCCGCTTCACACCATTCTATTCATTTTAGTCTTCCAAGAGGTGGGGCCGTAACCTTCGTTTTCGTGTTGTTTCAAACTCATAGACCGCCCTGCACAGGGCGGCAAAAAACGGCTTGCCGATCGAATCATATTCGTAAATGTCATCATTGACGACGCCATTTGCGTTTACATAGATCACCGCTGAAAGAAAAAATTCGATTCCACGCTCTGAATCGCTCAGGTAGGCAAGATCGCTCAGGAATCCAAAGGCGCGTCCGGCTACATTGATTTCACGCAGGGTGGGTGACAACGGATGAGCCGTATCGCCGAACAGGAAAAACTTCCGGAAATTGTCCGGATACGCGGCATAGCGCGGTATCCCGGATTCGCCGGGCAAAAGTTCCATTCCTGTCCGCAGGAGCCGGTAATCGTTACTTTGCAGACGTATCGATTGTTCCCGGGCGGCGGAATCGGGAAACATGATTGCGATAAGAAACCGATGCATTTCGCCGAGCGGCGCATAGTTAAGATAATCCGCCGTCAATGGCGATGGCCGCAGTTCCCCGTTTACAATTGTTGCATTGCCGAATGAAACCGGAGCAAGCGGGTTGGCATCGGGAATTGAAGAAGCTGTCGGCGGCTGTTCGTAGATCACCCGTCCGGAATCGTCGATAAAGCGGACCGGATTACTCATCCGGTTCTCCTTGTGGGTACAGCCCGAGGCAAGGCGGTGCAGAAGACGGATATCGCCGAAACCGCATTCCGATAAGCGCTGATTTGCATAATCCCGCGTCAGAAACTCCCAGAGCCGGTTATAGCCGCCATTATCGCTTGCGACAAGCATCCTCCTGATGGAAGATGCCAGAGATACGGGATCCTCGGGTCGTTCGCCATCTTCGTGATCGTAGGGAATTCTGCAGGACAAGGTATTGACGACCTGCATCGGAGTTTGTGCACTCAGGCCGGCTATGGATAAAGTGTTTATTTTTTCAAGGGCAAACGCCGCAAGAGGCAGCTTGACCAGGCTTGCCGGATAAAAGTAGTGTTGCCGGTCGACGTGGTAACGATGATGACTGAATCGAGGCTGGTTTCGCGCATTACGGTCGATCTGGGTGTAGATAAATTGCAGGCGAAAGTGGTCATGATTGTCAAGAATAGATCCCCATGCAGGCAATAATATTTTTAAAATCCTGTTAAGAAGGGGATCGGGTTCCGAAGAGGATGCCATGAGATGCGACCGTTTTTTAGTCACTCAAGAAATTTAATGAATAGAAAATGAATATAACTTTTAAACAGCCAAGTATAGATTGTTTCTCCCTAATATTTAATTTTTAGTAGACAGCTGTTCTGCATAGAGCACGGCGCAATATATTTTTTTCAATCTTTCAACCCTGAATAATTGAATTTCATCCAAAAATGCACCAGTACAAGTTGCCATCGCAGCTGCTCTCCGAACCGGACCGGCATAAAAAAATCGGCTTTCTGATTGCCACCACGATGGTCATTGCCAATATGGTCGGCACGGGCGTCTTTACGAGCCTCGGTTTCCAGGCGGTCGGCATCAAACAGCCTCTCACCTTGCTGCTCCTCTGGGTTATCGGCGGCCTGCTGGCGCTGTGCGGCGGTTTCTGCTACGCTGAACTCGGCTCTGCGCTTCCCCGTTCAGGGGGAGAGTACCACTACCTCACACGCCTTTTTCATCCGCGGGTGGGGTTTCTTTCCGGATGGGTCTCGGTAACAATCGGATTTTCCGCTCCCATTGCGCTTGCCGCCATGGCGTTCAGCCAGTATTTTTATGGATCCCTTCACTTACTTTCACCCGGCCTTCTTGCGACAGCGATAATTGTCTGTATAACCACGGTTCATCTTTTTGAATTGCAGTTCGGCGGAAAGTTCCAGTTTGCGATCACCCTCATCGAGCTGCTGCTCATCGCATCGTTTATTCTGTGCGGCATTGTTATTACGCCCCATCCGGTTGCGCTCAGTCTGCTCCCATGCAGGGCAAACCTTTCCCTCCTCCTGAGCCCGGCTTTTGCGGTTTCTCTCATTTATGTTTCCTATGCCTATTCGGGGTGGAATTGCTCGACCTACCTTGCCAGTGAGATTAAAAATCCTTCGTCGAATATCCCGCGATCGATTCTCACCGGCACCGGCATCGTGCTTCTCCTCTACGTACTGCTTAACTACGTTTTTCTGCGAAGCACGTCGATCGGCGCTTTGGCGGGCCAATTGCAGATAGGCCTCCTTGCAGCCGTCAATATTCTGGGGCCTGTCGGCGGCAGGGTAATGAGTCTGTTCGTCGCGCTGTGCCTTGTCTCCTCCATCAGCTCGATGGTGATCGCCGGTCCGAGAATCCTCAAGGTCATGGGAGAGGATTATCCTCGGCTATCGGTATTCTCGCGCGAGAACTCCCGCGGCATTCCATGGATCGCGATTCTCACGCAAAGTGCGATTGCGCTGTTGCTTCTTTGGACTTCGACATTCGAAAAAGTCCTTACCTTTGTCGGTTTTACTCTTGCGCTTTTCACCTGCCTGAGCGTCATCGGCGTTTTCATCCTGCGAGTCCGGAGAATCGCGCTGC
Organism: Chitinispirillaceae bacterium; assembly: GCA_049521335.1. GTDB lineage: Bacteria > Fibrobacterota > Chitinivibrionia > Chitinivibrionales > Chitinispirillaceae > BOG-1184. The sequence continues at coordinate 19,157 of JBEKOX010000017.1, read as the reverse complement.
CGGGTGCCTATAAAACCTCCGGTTTCCCGCTTACACCGATTCTTTTCCTGGGTCTCAACTTCTGGATGATCTGGTATCTTCTCAAGGAACGCCCCATGGAATCGTTGGCCGGTCTTGGCCTTTTAGTCGTCGGAATAATCGTTTATAATTTCATAAAAAGGAGTCCTGCAAAATGATGTCCGCTCTTCTGCGAGTATGCTGCACTCTGTTCATTTTTGCGACGACCGTCTCAGGCAGTATGGATACGTCGCAATCCGCGATGGCGGCAACTCCCACCTCATCTGCACCTAATTTCGGATCGGCAACATTCGACTCCGGCCTGACGGACCAGGCGCGTATCTATGCCGGAATGATGCCGCTTAATCCGCTGCACTATAGTAACCTCACCTCGACAAAGGCTTGGCAGCAGCATAGCAGGATATTTGAAGAAAACTGGACAAAATTAAGCAAACGACTTCAGGCAATGTCGGTCTGGCGTGATTCCGCCCTGGCGGGTATTTCAATGGATGGCGCTACGCTCTTTTACCCGTTCAGCGGGCCGGACTTCCTGAATGCCGATATATTCTTTCCCGAGTGTGAAAAGTCCGTCTACCTAAGCCTAGAAGGGACCGGATCCATCCCCTCAACGGCTATGAGCGAAGCGCACCTCAACAACTTCCTCGACGACATTCGTGCAGCCATGGCTGAAATCTTCGAGAGGAATTATTTCATAACCTCATATATGAGCAAGGATTTCTATACCCCGTATCTGAAAGGAAACCTTGCGGTTTTCATGATATTCCTGGCACGCAGAAATTGCGCCATTGTCTCGATCGAAAAGATTCATATTGATTCTGCGGGTAACCTGGTCAATGCTCCCGCCGATACGGGAATTGCCGGTAGAAAGGACATATCCGGAATTGAAATTCAGTATATAACAGGGAGCGGCGGAACCGCTCATTCACTCCTTTACTTTCCGGTAGACATCTCAGACAAATCCCTGAAACTCAAGCCCCAGTTCCAGACTTTCCTTGGCACGATGACCGATATGATCACCTTCGTCAAAGCGGCCTCCTACTGCATGCATGGCAGCGATTTTTCGATCATCAGGGGCATCTGCCTGAAGGCAAAAGCGGTTCTTGAAGATGATACCGGAATTCCATATCGATTTTTCAAACAGAACGAATGGGAGGTGTCGCTTTATGGTCGTTATACCAAGCCGGTAAAGGATTTCCATTACGGTTTTCAGGCGGACCTCGATTCCGCTTACCGGTTCGGTAAGAATGTCCAGCCGCTGCCCTATAGCATCGGCTATCACTGGCGGGACGGCTTTTCGAGCTTTATCCTGGCAATACGAAAGGGCGTCCATTAATAGTTCATCTTTCTTTGGGGAACCATTGGGGAATATTTTTTACAAAATCATCGTTTAATAATTGCAGCATCATCGTTTTCCCGGCACTTTAGTCGGCGCCGCCCAAAATATTACTTTCTTGTTTTTTAAGATGATCACTTGCAGGAAAAAAAGCCCGACCATCCATGCATTGGCCGCGCCAATGGCAAAAATGAAAAAAATGGCGGGACGATCGGTTGCCGCGGCAAGAATGACAAAGGTGATATGAGTGGAAGGGCCGATGAGATTCCATAGCATCGCTTGCAGGGGGGTAACCGCCTGACGCCGCTCCGAAGAAGGCGACGGCGAGACCCGAGAACACTTGCTCTTTTGAATGGCGAGATATCGCAGATAAATGGAAATTAATAGTTTATCGACGATGTGACCTTTTTCCGTCTTCAGTCGCGCCAGTTCATCGGCCATAAGGCGGAATTCGTCCTCATCGACGCCTCCCGGTCTCTCCTGACGGATGAAGGCATTACGGTAATAGTCGCTTGAAATGGAGTGGAGAATCGTGCTGGCGACTGCGGCAAGCATGAGTATCCATGGGTTGAAAGGCAGGTGGAGGGCGCCGTATCGGACCGCTCTGGTCATGCCGATTGCAAAACCGATGTAGACCGCTCCGCTCGCAATGTAGTCCACCATGCCGTCAACGATCCTGCCGGTTTTTGTGCCGTTTTTCTTCAAACGCGCAATCATCCCGTCGCTGCAATCGAAGATATTCGAGAGTCCGAACAAAATCGCCCCGAGAGCGAAGGCTGCAGCCGTTCCGCCGGCCATCTCGATACCCGCACCGATGCCGACGACCATGGCAAGCAGGCTCACGAAATTTGGCGTCAACGGCAGCGGCTCCGTCACTTTTACAAAAAGAAAAGCAAGCGGGCGAAAAAATGCCAGATCGATCAGTTCTTCGGCAAAGGGATTTTTCAGGGAGCTTTTATATTGAGCGATGAGCGACGGTTTCGTTGCCACGGGTGGTTTCTCGCAATAGGGATCAGTATGAATCGTTAACGACAGGGATGCGTCCTGAACGTGCGCATCGGGAAGCGGCGTTGTGTATCGTTAAAATATATACTATCAGCAACGAAGGCGACTTTCATGATCCCTACCGTTGCCAAAGAGGCAGGCAATGACCGATTTTATATCCGATGAAAACAACGTGGATATGAAGGGGGAAATGCATGGGAAAAAAATCACTGTTAAGCCCACTTATTATTATCGGGGTTGCCCTGCTTATGCTCCTTGGCGGCGGCATCGCCGCGATCTACCTGCTATTCCCGCCGGAAAAAATTGTGGCGCTCATTCTTCCGCAGGCAGAAAAAACAATAGGCCGGAGGATAACGTTTGAAAAAGCGAGTTTCAGCTTCTTTCCTCAGCTCGGCCTTACGCTTTCCGGCCTGACAGTCGGGAACACTGGCCGCGAAGGGTTTTCCCTCGCCCCCTTTCTTACCATGGAGAACTTCACCGCGTGCATTTCAGTGGCGTCCCTCTTCAAGGGGTATCCGGAGATTACCCAAATCGTCCTGAAAAAGCCAACAATCAGAATTGAGGTCAGTGAGCAGGGCGAATTCAATTTCGATGACTTCGCGCCGAAAGATAGCGCCGCAAAAGCGCTCCTGCCGCCTGGAATCCCGGTACTGCCCATACCCCTCACTCTTGAGAAACTGGTGATAAAGAACGGAATGCTCATCTATGAAGATCGCAAAATGGGATTTATGGCGACGGCGAGAACAATCAACCAGGAAGAGCGGATCGCAATCGACCGCAATCTCGCCAATATCGTTTTGGATGGAACGCTCCGTTTAAGCGATATTTCGGTGAAAATCAGGGATGTCGAGACGCCGCTTACGGGCCTCGAAATCACGGTGACGCACGATATCGGCGCCGATCTTCCCTCCGGAATCATCACGGTCAACCGGATCGATGCTTCATGCGGAAAAATCGCGTGCATCGTGACCGGAACGATGAAGGATGTATTGACAAACGCGCCAATGTTCGATCTTACACTCAGTGCACAGCCGATAAATGTTCAGGATATCCTCAGCCTTCTGCCCGCAAAAGTTATACCGTTTGCTGCAAAACTTTCAGCCGCCGGAACCCTCGCCACCGAAGTCCAATTGCGGGGACGCCTGCTCCCCGGCACGTTGCCGGTTTTAACCGGTTCGGCTAAGGTTACAGATATTTCGGTACATTATGATGATGCCGCTCTCTCCCGATCGATCAATACGTTAAACGCTGCGGTAGAATTTACCGATAAGGGCGTTACCGTTGATCCGCTGACCATGCGGTTCGGGACGGATACGGGCGCGGCTCCTGGTCGGATGGCCAACAGCCTCGCGGGCACATTGACAATACACATGGCTGAGGGAAAGTTCGAAAACACGCCCTTCCAGAAAACCATCACCGAGGCAATCCGCGTGTTCCTGCAATCCGATCAACTCGAAGGCATCAACCCTATTAACTTTAGTGAGCTCAGCGCCTCGATTCGGATCGCAAACCGCCGGGTATTCATCGACGAAATGAAAATTCTGTCGGATCTCGGAGACTGGAAGGCCAGGGGCAGTATCGGGTTTGATGCCGGCGTGGGCATGGCGGTATCGATACGGCTGAGCAAACAGGTGTCCGGGAAGGTTCTCGACGTGGAAGGAGCGGCAAAGGAGGCGGCAAAGAGGTTGCTGGCGGGAACGCAGCTCTCGGCCGCCGCCGGGCTTTTTGATAACCTGAGCCTGATTCCGCATGATAAAGAAGGACGGATATCCCTGAAGTTTGCCCTTTCCGGGACGGTAAGCGCGCCGCAGGTCGGCTCCCTTGCGTTCGGGGATATCGGCCGCCAGGGTAATGGAACGGGAGGGCAGGCGGTTTTCGGGAGTGATGGAAAATGGAAAAACGATTCGCGGGAGGAGATGATAAAAAAAAACGGGAGAACAGATTAAGAATGCGTTGCGGGGATTATTTCAATAGGAGGAGCAAAGGCTGAAGGATGAATATTTCCTTCAGGCTCCTGGTTCCTGTTTCCGGCACAAATCCCCGGCCCTGAGGTATTTTCCTCCACACCTCGCTGAAATGGATTGTACGAGCAGAGGTTATTTCCGCAATCTCACCGATCGAAAGGATGTACCATGCGCCAGCTTCTCCTGCGTTTTTTAATCGGACTCACCCCGGTCATGCTTTTGGCAACCCCGCTCTTTGCGCAAGCCGGCGGGAGATCGGGGCTGGGCGGCCTGGGCGGTATGCTGCCGATGCTCCTTGTGATGTTCGTGGTTATCTTTTTTTTCATGATCCGTCCGGAGCAGAAGAAGTCGAAGGAACGTCAGCGTTTGCTTGCAAGCATAAAGAGGGGCGACCGAGTGATGACCTCTTCAGGTATATTTGGAACCGTTGGTAACGTCAAAGACACGACGGTCATGGTAAAGATCGCTGAAAACACGGTCGTTGAATTCTCCAAGAGCGCCGTTACCGCCATCTTGAATTCAGATGGGTCGGAGAAAACCCCTGAAAAGGAAGAAAAGGCAGGTTAGTAGTGCTGGCAATGCATTACTATGGAGACTCCATTCTCCGCACCACGGCAACGCCGATTATCTGCATTGACGGCGATCTCAAGACGTTGGCCGAGGAGATGGTCGTCACCATGCGCCATGAGAATGGCGTCGGACTGGCAGCGACCCAGATCGGCCGTACGCAGAAGATAGCTGTCATCGATCCTACCGGCGGCGAAGCAGAACCGTACATTCTCATTAATCCGGAAATCGTTTATGCCTCTCCGGATACGGTTACCGAGGACGAGGGGTGCCTCAGCGTCCCGACGATCTGGCATCCGATCAAGCGCTATAAACGCGTCTCGGTAAAGGCGCTCGATCTCGATGGAAAAGAGTATATGATTGAAGATGCCGATGGCCGGCTTGCCCGTGCGATTCAGCATGAGGTCGATCACCTGAACGGCATTCTCTTTATCGATCATCTCTCGCCGATGCAGCGTCGGCTTATAAGCAGCAAGCTTAAAAAACTGGCAAAAACCGGTGGAGAACAGGACTAGGTCGCTTCGAAGTCCTTTTTTTGCGTTTTTCATTGGCGCCGTGGTTTTCTGCGCTCCGATCCTTGTTCCCAATCCTCCTGCCAAGCAGAAAAGCGTGACGTCAACGCCGCAACTTCAGGCACAACCGGTTGATACACGGTCCGGCACCAATGCAAAGGAGATTGCTGCCAAACCATCGCTTTCCGGTGACGCCTCGGTTATCGGCGAGACGCTTCCGCCGTCCCATGCCGTGTCCCGGCTTTCGTCTTCCCTTCAATCCGGGGAGATAATTCGAATCGCTCTCGCTCGATCGGCGAGTCAAGCGGTTTTCTATGTGCAAGATACGGTAACTCTGCATTCGGCCTCTCCCGGAGAGTTTCAACGACTCTCCGGGAGGATCGCTATTGCGATGCTGGAGAATAGGCAGGTTGCAGTCCGGTTCGGGGATTCCAATGAGTTTCAGGCGTCGCTTCCGTGCACATTGATGACTTTGTGCGAAACCTCCTCCATCTCCTTCGGTGCGCGACGCTATCGCGGCTCCATGGTCTTGGAAGGAACCGGGAACTATGCGGTTCTTAACTGCCTTGACATCGAAGACTATCTTCGCGGCGTGGTGCCGCTTGAAATGGGGAAACGATCCTGGCAGGAGCTGGAGGCGTTGAAGGCACAGGCGGTCGCATCAAGGACCTATGCTTACCGACGCATCCAAAGGAGCAGGGGAGAGTCTTTCGATCTGCTCAGCACTATTGCGGACCAGGTCTATGGCGGTGCCGATGCCGAAACCGCGGAGGCCGATTCCGCAGTCCGCTCGACCCGGGGCCTGGTTGTTCGTTGGGGCGACTCTCTTGCCGATATCTACTTTCATTCCACCTGCGGCGGCTATACGGCGGGTTTTGACGAGGCCTGGAATAAACCACCCTGCCCTTATCTGCAATCGCAAAGCGACCTCGATCCGGATGGAAAACCCTATTGCGCCTTTTCCCCGCTCTTCGAATGGGAAGAGACGTGGAGCGCCGACCAGCTATCCGCAATAATTCGTAAAAATAGCGTGAGAATCAAGGGTCAGGAACCATTCGCCGGTGAACTGCGGAAGATAAGGGTGCTCGATCGTTTCCCTTCCGGCAGGGTAAAGGCGTGCAGGTTCGAGGGAAAGGGTGGAATCATGGAAAGTGGCGGCGACCTGCTTCGGTCCATTCTACGGCGCAACTCCAGCTCAGGAGGCTTGCTGCGAAGCTCGAATTTTACCATTGTTGAGAACGGACCCCATAGGTTTACCCTGCATGGCAAAGGGTATGGTCACGGCGTGGGGATGTGTCAGATGGGCGCCGTCGGACGGGCATGCCGGGGAGAGCGCTTCGACCAGATTCTCAAGGCATATTTCACCGGTACGGAGATAGCACAGATGGACGCGGAGTGGTTCAGTGGCCGATGACTCGAAACGCAGTTGCTCTGCTCTTCGTGTCTACAAACTCGATTTTTGTATCGTGGATAAAATATAACAAGTGTTTTTCGTGCATGAATTCAGTAGATTATATATGGGGTTGCACAAATTCGCCAATATATCTGCATATGTCGATCGATGGTAATAAAGAAAGACGGAGGAATCGATTGAGCATGTTGAATTTGAAAAGCGTGACGCGCATTCGATCAGCCGCAGGGCTGTTCTTTTTTTCAACGCTCTGCTTTTATGCTGGCGCACAGACATTCCCGCGAAAGGATATCCGATATTCCGCCAACTGGAAATTTTACCGGGGCTACATGAACGGTGCGCAGGCTACCTCTTTCAACGACGAATCATGGAGCACGGTGTGCCTGCCGCATACGGTAAATGTGGAATCGGCCATAAGCAACCCTGACTATGATTACTATCAAGGCTACTGCGAGTACCGCAAGTCATTCGTTCCGGACTCCACCTGGAGGGGAAAAAAGGTATTTCTGGAGTTCGAGGCGGCAATGCAGACGGATACGATCTGGGTCAACGGCAACCTTAAACTCGTGTACCTCGGCGGCTATAACCCCTTTTCCATCGATATTACGGGCGATCTTCAGTACGGCGTAACGAACGTGATCGCAATATGCCTCAACAACAGCGTCAATACCGATGTATCGCCCGGCGAGCAGCCGGATTTCTTCTTTTACGGCGGTTTATACCGTGATGTCAATATTCACGTGATGGATTCTCTGCACATCACCGACGCCGTCTATGCGGATAAGATTGCCGGCGGCGGCGTTTTCGTGACCGATTCCGCAGTGTCGAAGACGTCCGCGATTGTAAGGGTCAAAACCGATGTGCTCAACGAAGGTGTCAGCTCCAAGGGTTGCGTGCTGACGACCACGCTCATCGATTCGCTCGGCGTAGTACAAGGGGTCGTTACCTCACCCGCGACGACGATTGCCCCGGGCAGGGATTCCGCCTTCAGCCAGAGCGTTACAGTTTCAAGTCCTCGCCTGTGGAGCCCCTCCAGCCCGTACCTGTACAAGGTTATCTCCCGGGTGTACGACGGCTCGACGCCAGCCGATTCGACGGTTACGACGATCGGGATCAAGACCGTCTCTTTTACACGCTCAGGAGGTTTCATGCTTAACGATTCAAGTTTCCTCCCGCGCGGGGCAAACCATCACCAGGATTACGGCGGAATCGGTAATGCTGTCCCGGCCTCCGGCCAGTATCGCGATGCATTGCGACTTAAGGAGGCCGGCTTCAACTGGGTCCGTTGCTCGCATTACCTTCAGAACCATGCATTTATAGACGCATGCGATAAGCTTGGCATCATGGTCGAACCGGCCCTCGTTGGCTGGCAGTACACCGCAGGTTATTCCAACGCCATTTTTACGGCAAACCTGAAACGCGATCTCCATACACTGATTCATTACTATCGCAATCATCCTTCCATTGTTTGCTGGGAGAGCGTAATGAACGAAAGCAACCCGCCGGTATTCTTCGCCGATTCAGCGGAAACGATTGTACATGCGGAATATCCTGGCGCTTGTACGATTGGTCAGGATGCAGAAAATGGAGGTGTGGATTATGATAATGTACTGGATATCTATCAGGCGGCGGTCCAGCAGGGCGGCCGCACTCCTCCCTCCGACACAAAGCCATACGGTGTGTCGGAATACGGCCACTGGGAGTTCGGCGGATTCACCAGTACAAGCATGCAGACACGAGCGAACCTCGATACCGGCATGTTGATTGAAGCGGCAAACCACTCCTCTTCGCTGAGCACCGACCGGGGGCTTGCCGGGCTTTCGTTCGACGCCCTGTGGGTATACAACGATTACTTCGGTATGTCGAATTATGCCAATGGTTTTTGTTCGGGCGGCATTGTCGACCCGTACCGTTTCCCGAAATACTCCTACTACATGTTCCAGAGCCAGCGCGATCCGGCGATCATCATGCCGGGCGTCAGTTCCGGTCCCATGGTGTTCATTGCAAACCAGTGGCGGCCCGGTTCACCGATCTCGGTCAAGGTTTTCAGCAACTGCACCCAGGTTTCCCTCTATCTGAACGGCGCGCTGGTTGCAACGCAATCACCCGACGTTGGCGGCGCCACGGGCAATCTTGAACACCCGCCCTTTACTTTCACAATTTCGTCCTACAAAGCCGGAACGCTGGTAGCACAGGGCCTGATAGGCGGCGTTGTCAAGACTTCGGATACGGTGAAAACCCCGGTTACGGCAACCAAGGTTGTTGTCAAGCTCGATACCGCCGACATGCAACTGCAGGCCGACGGATCGGACCTGGCGATTGCCTATGCCTCGATAGTCGATACCAATGGAACGGTGATGCCGACCGTGACCAATGCCGTCACCTTTTCGGTATCAGGACCGGCTTCTATCATCGCTCCCGACGGCAATCCGGTCGCGGCAATCGGGGGAATCGCTGCCGCCTACATTCAAACACGGTACAATACTCCCGGTATCATCACCGTTTCAGCCTCCGTTACCGGGCTTGCTTCGGGCAGCGCAACGATGAACTCCGTCATGCCGCCCGCGACCGGTCCGGTGAGCGTCGAGCATGGCGTCGCTTACGTCGCGGTCTCTCCGGCAGCCATTCGCATGGTGCAACGCGGCGACCGGATGGTATTCATCGTTCCCGATGAGGTGATGCGCGGGTACACGGGCGCGCGGTTCATGCTGTATAACCTGCAGGGAAGATGTGTGAAAGAATGGAATTTCGGTCCGGGAGCGGAACTCTCGGTTTCGACGAGATCATGCCCGCAGGGTCTCTACTACGGTAAACTGGACGTCGGATTGCACGAGTATATCCGGCAGGTGGTGAAGGTAGGGCAGTAAAGACCGTCGAAGAGATTGATGGGTGCTTCAAAAATATATTCTTTCGTCAATGCTCCGGCAGTAGAGAGGGAGGAGTCCGCAGTGAGCAGTATCGAATTCGCCCGTCAGACGCTTAAGAAGGAAATAGTTGCTCTTGAAGAGTTGATGCAGGGACTTGGGCCCGCTTTCGACACCGCGGTCGATTTGCTCTGTGCGGCAACGGGGAAAGTCATTACCTCCGGGCTCGGGAAGTCGGGCATCGTTGCCGGCAAGGCGGCGGCGACTTTTTCAAGCACCGGAACGCCCGCAGTCTTTCTTCATCCGGTCGAGGCGATGCACGGCGATATCGGGCTCGCGCAGAAAAACGACATCGGCCTGCTTTTTTCCAACAGCGGAGAGACAAAAGAGATGCTGGAAGTGCTCCAGGCGTTCAAGCGGCTTGGGCTGAAAACTATTGCCGTGGTCGGGCGAAAGCGCTGTTCGCTCGGCGAATTTGCCGACTGCTCGCTTGATGCGGGCGCCAGGGAGGAGGCCTGCCCGCTCAACCTCTCTCCGACATCAAGCGTCATCGTAGCTCTTGCGCTTGGTGACGCCCTTGCCGCCTGCCTCATGCGACGCCGGGGATTCACGGAGGAGGATTACAGCCGCCTGCATCCATCCGGTTCTCTGGGGAAAAAGCTGCTGCTGCGCGTAAGCGAAATCATGCATGGCGGCGATGATTTACCGCAAGTCGTCACGGGGACGCCAATGTCCGAAATCCTTTATATTCTGACCTCAAAGGCCATGGGGGCGGTGATCGTCACCGATGCCTCACGCACGCTCTGCGGCATTTATACCGACGGCGATCTCAAGCGGACGATCCAGCAGAGTAAAGATTTTCTCGACGTAAAGGTTAATGAGGTCATGACCGCCGACCCTGTCGCCATTCGCGAAGATCGACTGGCGGTGGAAGCGCTCGCTCTCATGGAAAACCGTCTTTCGCAGATCTCCGTTCTGCCCGTGGTCGATAAGGAAAACAGGGTGGTCGGCATCGTCCGGTTGCACGATCTGGTTCGTGCGGGGCTTTAAAACATTCCAATCGGATTCACGGTGTTTAAAAACCATAATTGCGCCGACACTGCTCTGGTTACGGGAACGGTCAGTTTCCCGCGTTCCGATATGCCAGCGTAACTCTTTGCAAAACAGTAATGCCCGCGAGAGCCGAAAGGCTTCCGAGAATCCACACCATGACCGTGGGTCCGAAGAGAAGGCCCAGGCCGAGCAAAATGAGCCGTTCAGGGCGTTGCAGCAGGCCTCCCGAGCAGGTGATTCCCATGCCTTCGCACCGCGCCTTGACATAACTTACCATGAGCGACAGCGTAATCGCGGTGTAGCAGAAAAGGATCCCCTTGCCATGCAGCGGGGTCGGATTGCGGGCAAGATAGAAGCCGAGCAGGCCGAACAACAGGACGATTTCGGTGAAGCGGTCGCAGACTGAATCGAGAATAGCGCCGAAGAGAGTCTTTTTATTGCTCAGACGCGCAAGGAGGCCATCGAGACCGTCAGCGGTTGAGCCGATAACAACAACGCCCGCGGCGAAAGCCCAGTGGCCTCGGAAAACGAACCATCCGGAGATGCTGAACAGCATGACGCCCGTCAGGGTCAGATAGTTCGGCCGGAGACCCAATTTGACGCACTGCCAGGCTATCGGCACGAGAAGCCTGTTATAGGCAGGTTTGAGTCTTTCTATCATTTGACCTTTCCTTATGCACACAATGACGGTAATGAAAATATATTTTTTTTGCGCATCTGCGAATCATCGTATCGATAGGGGAAAATTTATCCATGGCCGATCGCAGCGCTTCCCTGCTTGCCTATCTCAATGCGTGCATCGAAAATCGCCTCTTTCCCGGCTGCGCCCTCGGCATAATCGCCCATGGAGAGAGGCGGATCATCGCCGCCGGACGATTGACATACGATCAATCATCGCCTCCGGTGACCGAAGAGACCGTCTATGACGTCGCCTCGATCACCAAGGCCATCCCGACCTCGTGTCTTGCCCTTGCGCTCTGCGATGAAGGGGTGTTGTCGCTCGCTTCGCGGTTCATCGATGTTGTCCCCGAGTTTACAGGGGACTTTCGCGAAAACATCACCATACGGCACCTTCTCACGCACACGCTCGATTTCGATTTCCAGCTCTCGGCGAAGAAACACCTGTCGCCCGATGCGATCATCGAGGCGATTCTGGGTGCATCGTTTCGCACCCCGCCAGGAAGCCGCTTCGCCTATGCAAATGCCACGAGCGTCCTCCTCGGTCTCGCCGTGGAGCGCGCGAGCGGCATGCGACTCGACGAAGCGGCGCAGTACCGTTTTTTCGCCCCGCTTGCGATGACCCGAACTTCTTTTTTCCCGGCGTCGCTCTTCGGCGTATCCATTGCCCCCAGCGAAGACGATCCCTGGCGCAGTCGCATCATCTGCGGCGAGGTGCATGACGAAAGTGCATGGGCCCTGCGGCCTTCGGTGGTGGCAGGCTCTGCCGGTTTGTTCTCGACCGCGCCGGACCTCCTGAAGTTCATCGGAATGCTCCTTGAATGCGGAGAACTGAATGGTCGTCGTTTTTTCGCAAGAGAGACAGTCGCTCTCATGCATGCCAATGCGCTCCCGCCCGCCTTAGGCGCGGACACCGCTCTCGGGTGGGAGCTCAATCAGCCAGTTTTCATGGGAACGAGCGCTACGCCCGCCACTTTCGGCAAAACCGGGTTTACCGGCTGCGCAATTGTAGCGGATCCGGGGCGGGAGACGGGAATGGTGTTTTTGGCCAACCATACTTTTCCCAAAAGAAGAGACGACCGGAGCGCGATTAATGCGGTGAGAAGTACGCTGGCGGATATGGTTTTTGAGAAATTTTCAAAATAAATTAAGATCTGAGGGAGAAACCGCGAAACGGTATTCCCCTGCAAAAAGGTTAATGGAACCGGCCGTCCAAAGCGTTCTATTAATCCTCAAAAAAAGGTAATCAAAATCCCGATAAAAAACTTATTATCTTTCTTGACCTTGCCTACCATATATAGTATTTTCTTAACCATTATACATCAAATGGTAGTATATTCATTTCCCCTTCCTGGAGTGAGGGAACCTCATGATTCTGCGCAGGCTTTCCATATTCGGATTTAAATCGTTCGCGGAAAAAACCGAACTCGAATTTGGCGCCGGCATGACCGCCGTCATCGGGCCGAACGGGTGCGGCAAGAGCAACGTCGTCGATGCCATTCGCTGGGTTCTGGGGGAGCAGAAGGTGACCGTGCTTCGCAGCGCCAGCATGTCGGATGTGATTTTCTCCGGCACCCAGAACCGTCAGCCGCTCAACATGGCCGAAGTGACATTGACAATAGAAAACGACAAGGGGATCCTGCCGGTCGAATATGCTGAAGTCGCCATCTCCCGGCGTATCTTCCGCAGCGGCGAGTGCGAATATCGCATTAATAAGGTGCCCTGCCGGTTGCGCGATATCCACGATCTCTTCATCGATACCGGCGTGGGAAGCAGCGCTTATACCACGATTGAGCGTGGCATGATCGACTCGATTCTGAGCGACAAGGCCGAAGAACGCCGCGTTCTATTCGAGGAGGCGTCCGGCATCGGGAAATACAAGCATCGCAGAAAGGAAAGTCTGCGGCAGCTCGATAAAACCCGGCAGGATCTGCTCCGTATCAACGATAAGGTGCAGGAGGCCGACAGGCAAGTGCGCATGCTTGCCCGCCACGTCGAAAAGGCCCAGCGATTCAAAACCTACCGCGAAGACCTCAAACGGCTCGAAATCGGTCAGTGGAACCGGTCGTTTGTCGCGCTTACCGAAGCCCTTGCGGTACGCGCTCGAAAAATCGAGGAATCGGTCGCCGGGCGTGAAGCGCTCAGGGCGCGTATCAGCGCCATGGAGTCGCAGATCGAAAAAATGCGGCTTTTTGCACTCGAAAAAGAGAAGGATCTTGAAATCGCCTCGCGTCATGTCAGCGAAGCGAACGAACGGATCATCCGTCTCGACCGCGATCTCTCGGTCGCCGCGGAGCGGGCGAAGAGCCTCAGCGAAACCGTGGCCGTGGTGGAACGGGACATGCAGGTTATCGACACCCAGATGGAGGAGAACAGCGCCCTGCGCACGCAGGTGGAAACCTGCATTGTCGGGCGGGAGAGCGATCACCGGAGATGCGCCGAACGTATGGTGTCGATGAAAAATGAGATCGAGGCGTTCGATAGCCACCTGTGCATCCGCCGCGATGAGACCGATGCGCTGGCGCGCAATCAGATCGACATTATCAACCTGATCGGTAATTCCAAGGACGGTATAAGCGCCTGCAAGTCTACCCTGGCGGCCGGTCTGGCCCAACAGGAGCGTAACCGCCAGGAACTGCAAAGTCTCCATGCGCGTGAAGACGAGTGCCGCGAAGCGGTGGAAACCTGTCAAAAGCAACTCGCGGCGGCAGATGAGGAAAACCGCACTCTGGTGCAGTCGCGCCAGACCTTGGTTGCGCGCATAAACAAAGAGGATGAACGGTATCAGGGACTCATCGAGCGGGAGAAACGGCTCGAAGCGCAAGGGGAATCTTCAACGTCGCAACTGCGGTTCCTCGAAGGGCTCGATGCGGCGTTTGAAGGATATGAGGGCGGCATCAAGATGCTTCTCAAAGCCATGCCCGAAGGGCTGCGCGGCAGCGTCGCCGACCTTATCCGCGTCAGCGATGAGGCGAACGTTGCCCTCATTGAAAAGACCCTCGGAGGTGCGGTGCAGACCGCGGTTTTCGATACCGAGGAGCATCTTCGCGCGGCCATGCTGCATTTGCAAAGGGAGAAATCCGGCGCCGCGCGCATGGTGGCGCTCGATCGCATCGCCCATGACGCCGCGCCGGCGGTTCCCGCGGCCCTCGGAATTCCGATGCAATCGATGGTGACCACCGCCAAAGGTTGTGAAGCGCTGGCGGACTATCTGCTCTCGGGCGTCATGGTAACAGAGAATGGTGAAGAAGCATTGGCGTTTTCCCGGACTCACGATGCAGTGCAAACGTTTGTCGGCCGCGACGGCGTTATTTGCAAAGGCGATGGTACCGTCATCGCCGGGCAGCCGCAAAAGGAGCAGCCGGGCATTCTGGCGCGGAAGCTTGAGATGGAGAAGCTGACCGCCTTTCTTGATCATTGCGCAAAAGAGCACGCCGCGACGATCCAGGAGAAGGAGATTTGCATCATCAACCGGGACGAGGCTAAGAAGGCGCTCGTGGAGGTGGATGAGCGACTCAACAAGGGACAGCGATTCTCGCAGGAGCAGCAGGCTGCAATCCGGCACTACGACAACGAACTTGAAGCGATGGGCGAGAAGATCAATGCGCTCCTGGTTGAGGCGGGCGATCTTGAAGCGAAGATAACCCGGGCCGAAGCGGACATCGCGGTGCAGGAAGCCGGGGTTGCGGCGCAGCAGGGTCGCCTCGCAGAGCTCGAAGCACGGCTGGAAGAAACGAGGAAAACCGTTCGCGTCATGGAAGACGAGCGCCGCGTGCTCGCCGACCGGCTTAAAAACCATGAACTCGAAGTGCAGGGCATGCATAACCGGCTCCAGCAGGACCGGCAGGATGTCGAGAGGTTGATAAAGGAAAATATCCTGGCTTTTGAGCGGAAGCAGCGGAAACTTGCCGAAAAGCAAAAGGCCGAGGCCGAGGCAATCGCCCTTGCCGACAAGGCTGATGCCTGCCGGCAGGAACAGACCGCGCTTGTCTCGCGTCGCACATCGCTGGAAGCGGCTCGCGACGGCATCCGCGAGGAGTACAGCGGCCGACTGATCGAAATCGATGAACTCCGGAAGGTCGCTAAGATTGAGCAATCGAACTTCGAGGAGCTCAGCAACCAGATCCATGCAAACGAAATCGAGCAGACGCGCGATGAGCAGGAACAGCGCCGCATCCGCGAACGCATCTGGGAGGCGTGGGAGGTCGACCTCACCGCTCCGGTCGAAGAACTTCCGGTGATAAGCGAAACCGAGGCCGAGGTTCTGCAACAGATAGACATGCTGCGTGAACGGCTGCGTCGGGTTGGCGAAGTCAACATGGCCGCCTACGAAGACTACGAGACCGAAAGTAAACGGTTCAACGAACTTTCCGCCCAGCGCGACGACCTGCAGAAGGCGGTCGACGATCTTGAACATGCCATCCGGAAGCTCGACAAGGAGGCGCGCGCGCAGTTTCTTGCCACCTTCGAACTCGTGCAGAAACATTTTACCGACATGTTCACCTCGCTTTTCGAAGGCGGTGAGGCGAATGTCAGCCTTGAAGAAAATGTGGATCCGCTCGAAGCCGCCATCCATATCAACGTCCGCCCGGCGGGCAAGAAAATGCGCGGCGTGCAGATGCTTTCGGCGGGCGAGCGGGCCCTCACGGCCATCTCGCTGCTCTTTGCACTTTACCTTGTCAAACCCTCCGCCTACTGCATCCTCGACGAGCTCGACGCCCCGCTCGACGAAGCCAACACCGTGCGGTTCATCAATGTCGTGCGGAAATTCGCGGCCACCACGCAGTTCATCGTGATCACGCACAATAAACGCACGATGGAAGCGAGTGACATGCTCTATGGAGTGACGCAATGCGAATCGGGCGTCTCGACCATCGTCTCGGTCAAATTCGATGATGCGGAGCGACAGGCGGCGTAAGATAAAGCGAATATTATGTAAATTGAGTTTTGCTCCGGTCCGGACGCGTGGATTATAGTTTTAAAAGCGGTGGAGATTCTCGTGCGGATTGGAAACGTAAACGGATGCGTCTGATACCGTTATTTCGGAGTTTTTTTTCGCGGTATGCCGCTGAGACAGCCGTTTTTGCCGGTGCATTTCTTCTTCTTTTGCCGGGCCTCTTCTGGGGTATGCCATCGGAATTCCCCTCCGAAATCGACTCGATCCTGCCGATGGGGCCGATCCATTTTTTTCTTAACTACACCGGCTCTCATGATCAACTCGCCTATCCGGCGTTGCACTATCTGATACTCGGCGGCGTATACGCGGTCTGTTTTGTGCTGTTCAAGGTCGGCGGCATCCTCGGCGTTCCCACCGCCGCTTACCCCTTTGGGCTTCATGACCCGGTTGCGGCGATGACCATCCTCATCGTTGCGGGCAGGACCGTTACCGCAATCATGGGGGCGACGATCTGCGCCGTGTTATTCCGCACGATCAGGATGATGACCGATTCGACGACGGCGCTCTTCATGACGCTTTCCCTCATGACATCGGCCGTCTTCGCCTATTACTCTCGTGTTACGAATCTCGATATCCCTGAGTGCTTCTGGTGGGTGCTCTCCTACGCCATTTTCCTGCGATCGGTGTACGGCGCGCCGGTTGCGCCCCGGCGCGCACTGTTATTAAGCGGCATCTTCGGCGGTTTCGCCGTCGCGACCAAGGACGAAGCGATGATGTTCATCATCCCGCAGTGCCTCCTGCTCCTGTTCGACGGGACAGGTCGATTCGCGACCCGGCTGCGCAAAGCCATGGCCTACACCGCTATCGTCCTATGCGCTTATGTTCTGACCGCCGTTCTGCCGCAGCCGGTGCGCTGGGCAAACCACTTTCGTTTCATTGTCACCCTCTCCAACCAGAGTACGTTTCGGACCTTCGGGTACACGCTGCACAATCAGGTTGTTCTACTCTTCACCACCGTGCGATATCTCTTTATTACCGCATCGCCTCTCGTTGCCCTGCTCGGGTTGGCAGGGGTGATATCTCTTCTGGTCAAAAGGAGATGGGCCGTTGCAGTGCCGATAATCGTACCGGTGATTTTCTTCTATTGTATCATGATCGTGCCGATCGGTTTCGTGTATGAGCGCTTTACGCTCAACGCCGCCATTGTCGCCCTGGTCCCTGCGGGATACGTCTTTTACGGGATCCGGCGGAGATGTATCGGAAAGAAACGCGGCATCCTTTTTCTGCTCGCGGCGTGCATGGTGGTTGCCGTCGAATGCTGTTCGGGTTATGTACCATTGACAATAGCAATGACCGGCGATGCCAAAAGAAAATTGACGGGAGTCCTTACCCACATCGCGCCGGCGGGAAGCCGGATACTGACGCATGCATCCTATTTTTCCATGGCGAATGCCGATGCCTACCGGACCTTCACCTTCTGCTCGCAGGACCACTGGGCATCAGGCAACGAATCCCACCGCATGGCAGCGCTCATCGATCGCGATACTGCCGGCGCGAACATCATACTTGCCGACCACGATCTTCGCCATCGTTCTTTGTGGAAAAAGGGGGAGAAGATCGATACCGCATCGCTTGCTCTCATCGCGACGGTGCGGTTCCCGCCCTGGATCGAGCGGGGCAGCCGGGTTTACCGGGCATCCCACGCGGCAGGAATATTCTTTGTCGCGCAGGCCTACTACGTGTATGACAAATTAAAATGATGTTCAGTTCCTCGCCTCATCCTCCTGCTCCTGCATGTACTTTTCCGTCCTCTGCACGATCTTCAAATTCAGTTCCACGAGATTTTTTTTCTTGACGCTTGTGGGAATAAGCATGCGGAAGGTTTCGAGATCGAGGACTTTTGTCGCGAAAAAATAAGCCGTGAGCATGGCGCTGTTGGTGCCGGGAATGAAACCTTCTTCTTTGGCAATGTCGGAGACGGGAACGTAGAGCGCCCGCACGTCGGTGCGTCGCACTTTCCTGCCGACAATCGAGGAGTTGACGATAACAAGTCCTCCCGGTTGGACCGTGTCTTCGAACGCGTCGAGCGACGGGCCGTTGAGGGCCAGAAGAACGTTCGGCCGGTCAACGGCCGGCGAGCCGATCTCGGATGCGGACAGGATGATGCTCGTATTGGCCGTGCCGCCGCGCATCTCGGCGCCGTAGGAGGGGAGCCATGTGGCGTTGAGCCCTTCGGCGATGGCGCATTTCGCCAGCATGCTTCCGGCGGAGAGCACTCCCTGACCGCCGAATCCGCCGATCTTTACCAGCTGATCCGGGAAGGTTTCCGCACGGCGCGATCGTTGCGGCAATGCCGACTCGCTTCCGAGAAGGGAGAGCAGCGCCTCGTCGGAAAGGACGGGATGGGATGCCGAAAAGGAGGGGAGGGCTTCAGCGGTTGCGCCGTTGTCGCGGAAGACCTTTGCCGGAAAAACCGGTTCCATGTTTTTCGCAAGCCATTCGCGCGCCTCGGCCGGGTCCATTTTCCAGTTGACCGGGCAGGGCGAGAGAATCTCGACAAAAGAGAAACCTTTCTTTTCGACCTGGTTCGTCATGGCTTTTTTCACCGCCCGGCGCGCTTTGGCGATGCCCGCCGGCGTGGCGAGCGAGACCCGTTCGATGTAGACCGGGAGCGCAAGGCTGTTTATCACCTCCGCCATGGCGATGGGAGCACCGTCGAAGCCCGAGCGGCCAAGCGGCGTGGTGGTCGTCTTCTGGCCCAGGAGCGTGGTGGGGGCCATCTGGCCGCCGGTCATCCCGTAAATCGCGTTATTGACAAAAAATACCGAAAGGTTTTCGCCGCGGTTCGCGGCGTG
>JBEKOX010000016.1:0-42370 GCA_049521335.1 Chitinispirillaceae bacterium | reverse complement strand
GAGATCTTACTATTGATTTTTTTCCGGTCCTCTTAAAATCCCCGTGACGCTCCGCCGCCGCCGCTCATGCCGCCGCCAAATCCCCCGCCAAAGCCGCCTCCCCCGAATCCGCCGCCGAACCCGCCGCCGAACCCGCCGCTAAAACCGCCCCCTCGGGCGCCTCTTCCTCCACCGAGGAGACTCGATAGAAGGAACGCCCAGAACAGGGTGCGACCGAACCTCGTTCCGAACAGCAATGACAGCAGGATGGCGAGCAGAATCAATTGCGGCCAAGAAAGTGCAGGAAGGGAGGGATGATCAGACGTGGTAAAACTATTTGCATTGTTAAGCGTGATCCCCTTTTCATGGGCCACGATTTCGCCAATTGCGCCGCAAATACTGAGCAGACCGGCGGAAAAATCATCTTTTTTAAAATTGGGAGTGCCATACTGATCAAGTATCCGACCCGCCTTGGCATCATTGAGGTACCCTTCTGCCCCGAGACCGACTTCGATTCTTACCGTGCGCGGATCGAGCGAGAGCAGGATCAGCGTACCTTCATCCGCCCCCTTATTTCCTATACCCCACTGTTTATAGAGTTTGGGGGCATAGTCATCGATCGTTGCGTTTCCCAACGATGGCAGAGTAGCTACCACAAGGGCAAATTTCGCTTGGTCCCAAAGCGCTTGGGCCAGCGTGGTTATTTCCTGCCGGGTCGGCTCGTCGATAATACCGGCATAATCTGCCACCGGTCCGGACGGGCGGGGAGGAAATTCTCCGGCAGAGAGAGAACTACAGAGCAGGAGTGTGACCGAGAGCACTTTGATAATGTCACGCCATTTGACATAGGATTGAATTCGGTCGTTCAATGAGTTTCCCGCCTGAGACAGTTTTTTTTCAATCGAGTTGTTATCAAAATATACCTGTTATTACTACCCGTCCTTCCAGATGAGAGCGTTGCACGAGTACGAGACGTTTGATGAACGCAGGCATCACCGAATAATTTTTGAGGAGAGACTTCCATATCTTAGTTTATCTTCGTCAACAAAGAAATCGCACTAATAATTTCACATCATAAAAAGCGGGTCCACATCGATTATAAGCTTTATCCGTTCGTGAGACTTCCGCTGATTTTCCCGGATGGTTGAGAGCACGGATGCAAGGGTTCGAGGCGAAGCCGACTTCAGAAGCAGCGAGTAACGGAACTCATGGCCGATTTTTTCGAGCACCGCCGGAGACGGCCCCAAAAGGGTAATCGTGGGAGCCAGACTCCTGATAGTGATCGCGATCCTTCTGATTTCCGATTCCACCCGGTCGGTTCGAGGACCGGCTACAATTATACGCGCCAGTTTGGCGAGCGGCGGGTAGCATAGTTCCCGACGGTGCGGCAATTCATTTTCATAAAAGCCTTCGTAGTCATGGCGGCTTGCAGCGACGATCGCCGGGTCGGCGGGGTAACTCGTCTGGATCACGACTTCACCCGTACTGTCGTTGCGTCCGGCGCGGCCGGCTACTTGCGTAAGGAGTTGAAACGTCCGTTCGGACGCTCGAAAATCCGGAAAGAGCAATCCGGTATCGGCCTGCAGTACTCCAACAATCGCCACGCCGGGAAAATCGAGCCCCTTGGCCACCATTTGCGTACCGAGCAGAATATCGGCCTCCCTGCGGGCGAAAGCTTCGAGAATTGTGTGGTGCGACCGTTTGCCCCGGGTAGTGTCATGGTCCATGCGCAGAATCTTTGCCTCGGGGAATTTTGACCGCAGCAGTTCCTCGGCTTTCTGGATGCCGATGCCCTGATACTTCATCTGTTCGCCGTGGCAGAGGGGACACGCATGCGGAGCCGCCTCCTCATAGCCGCAGCAGTGGCACTTGAGACGGAACCCGCTGCGGTGATATCGCAGCGGCAATGAACACGCGGTGCATCGGTACGTGAAACCGCATTCTTTACACAAGAGTATTGCCGAGTAGCCTCGCCGATTGAGGAGCAGGATGACCTGCCGCCCATCCGCGAGCGCCCCCGACATCAAGGTTTCCAGCTGTCTTGACAGGATAGTCCAGTTTCCGCAGGCACGCTCTTCGCTCATGTCGACAATGCGTACTGCGGGAAGACGCGCCTCCCCGAACCGCTGCGCAAGTGTCAAAAGGTGATATTTGCCGGTTCGGGCGTTGTAGTAGCTTTCAAGGCTCGGTGTTGCACTACCCAGCACTACCAGCGCCCGCTCGAAAACACCGCGCATGATGGCGACATCGCGGGCATTGTAGCGAGGTTCGGTATCGGTCTGCTTGTAACTCCCGTCGTGCTCCTCATCAACGATGATGAGCCCCACGTTGTCGAGGGGGGCAAGGATTGCGCTCCGGACGCCGATAACAAGTCGTTTCTCGCCGGTTACGAGCGCCTGCAGGCTGTCGCGGCGTTCGCCATCCGACATCCGGCTGTGGATAACGGTCACCACGTCGCCTACTGCCGCGCGGAAACGCATTATTGTCTGCGGGGTCAGTGAGATTTCCGGGACCAGGATAATGGCACTTCGATTAAGGGCAAGTACTCTTTCGGCAAGTTCGGTGTAGACATGGGTTTTTCCGCTCCCGGTGATGCCGTGCAGGAGAAAAGGCTTATCCGGTGCGCTATGATGCGCCATTATCGTCTCGACGACACCGCGTTGTTCGTCGGTCAGTGTTACCGCAATTTTCACGGTCGGGATGGTGATTGCAAAATCTTCGCGGACCACCGGTTTCCTCTCCAGCAGCACTAATTTTTTGCGACAGAGTGTGGTTATTACCGAAGTTGAGATGCCGAACCTATCGAGCTCTTTTTTGGTCAAAGGTTCATCGCGGCTGCGGATCACCTCAAGCGCCACCTTCTGCCGTGGCGATAATCCAGGCGGATAGCCCGGGGCAGCGGCGCCATCCGCCT
The DNA here is from genome assembly GCA_049521335.1 of Chitinispirillaceae bacterium. Taxonomy (GTDB): domain Bacteria; phylum Fibrobacterota; class Chitinivibrionia; order Chitinivibrionales; family Chitinispirillaceae; genus BOG-1184. The sequence continues at coordinate 39,477 of JBEKOX010000016.1, read as the reverse complement.
GAGCGGGCCGATAAACAACGATCTTCTTTGCCGTAGACGAGGAGATGCCTTTACCGACCAGCGGACGAAATACGCGACCGAGGTCGCACTGGTAGTAGGCGGAAATCCACTTGTAGAGAGTGATGAGCGAACGGCTGCGGTCGGTCCAGTGCTCGGTTCGAATGGCAAGGATTGGTTTCAAGATGGAGTATGCGGATTCCGACTTCTCTGCCACCACGACTCCCCACAGTGCGCGACCTTTAAGATCCACCTGAACAGGCACTCCTGCAACTACTTTTCCAATAAATTCTTCGGGGATGCTGTAGTCATAGATGCCCTTGACCGCAATGGGAAATGCAACACTGGCGACGTGATCAAGCTCTGAACGGTTAAAGCAATTGTCTGGGTTTCGCCTGGATGTCATAATGGATATTGCCGGGATTTCATCATCGGTATAGAGATAATAAACACCATGGACCGGGGAAACGCAAGGAGCAGACTAGGATTAATAAGGGGATTTTAGCTCCCACGTACCAGATTCAAAATGGCGAACACCGCTACGACGTGGAAACCTGCGTGGCCGCCCCCACGATGATACTGGTACCGCATCATACAATCGAGATTGGCTGAGGTGCCTAAAAATGTTTGAGCTCGCCTTTCCCGATAGGAAAGACATTGAAACCCAGCTTGAACAGCGCCTCATGGTCGAGAATGTTCCGGCCGTCGAAGATGAATGCAGGTTTTTCCATACTTTCAAAGATGCGCCGATAATCGAGATCTCGGTAAAGCTGCCATTCGGTACAGAGTGCTATGGCATGCGCTCCCTTAGCCGCCGCGTAAGGGTCGTCGTCCAATTCGATCTTCGAAAGATGATCCACGAGGTCAATTTTGGCATTTTCGAGCGCTTGCGGATCGGTGATGACCACCTGCGCACGCTCTTCGATGAGCTGCTCGGCAACGCCGATGGCGGGTGATTCACGGGTATCGCCGGTATCGGCCTTGAAGGCAAAACCGAAGAGGGCGATACGCTTACCCGCTACCGTGTTGAACATGGCGCTTACCATGTTGCTGACGAACCGGCGGCGCTGATAATCGTTCATTGCGACCACGTTCTCCCAGTAGCTCGCTGCATCGGTAAGCCCGTAGCTTTGACATATGTAAACAAGATTCAGGATATCTTTTTTGAAGCAAGAACCGCCGAATCCGATGCTGGGAACAAGAAAACGCGGCCCGATCCTGCCGTCCATGCCAATGGCGCGCGCGACCTCCATGATGTTTGCAGCAGTCCTTTCGCAGAGCACGGTAATCGAATTGATCGACGAAATTCGTTGCGCAAGGAAAGCATTCGCCGCCAGTTTGGAGAGTTCGGCGCTCCAGACGTTACTCGTGAGGATTTTCTCCGGTGGGACCCAGTTTGCATAGATTTCAACGATGATATCGCGGGCGCGAACACCCTGGGGCGTTTCCCGTGCGCCGATGAGAACACGGTCGGGTTTATCGATATCCGCAATGGCGGTCCCTTCGGCAAGAAATTCCGGATTTGAAACAACCTCAAAATGAATCCCCTTATCATTCGCGTTCAATATCCGCGACATAGCCGCTGCGGTCCTGACCGGCAGCGTGCTCTTCTCGACAATGATCTTATCCGAAACGGCTTCACGCACAATCATGCGCGCAGTCCGCTCCCAGTGCTGCAAATCGGCGGCCTTGCCCGCTCCTTCGCCGAACGTTTTGGTGGGAGTATTGACCGATACAAATATAACCTCTCCTTCGCGAATGGCCGCCTCAACTTCGGTTGAAAAGAATAAATTGCGCCCGCGAGCAGCTTTAACCACATCGAGAAGCCCGGGTTCATAGATCGGCAGAGTATCGGAATTCCATGCCGCAATTCGCGCTGCATTGGTATCGACCGCCGTTACCTTGTATTGTGGACAGCGGGCAGCGATCATGGCCATGGTCGGGCCTCCGACATACCCGGCACCGATGCAGACGATATGCCGTTTGAATGGTGATTCCTGGCGCATTGCTTCTCCTTGCTTGGGTTACCCTAGGTGTTCGAAAACGATGCCGGGGATTTCCCTGATACAAGCGGTTTCTTTATTACACAACAAAGAAGCGTCCTATGCTTTCGCATTGTTCCACCCAATTCGACATCGTCGTCAATTATCAATACCCTCAATATGGCTGGACCGGAAAATAATTGCAGTGAGTCGCCGTCGCCAATGATTGCCTGCGAGCGGCAGAAAAACGCAGTCAAATAAATTACGTTCTGCCAGTGGTCGCGGTCGGTAACCGGGCTGAATTATTTTTTTCGGGCGCTGATCGATGCGGAGTTTTCTTCAATTGAGCAGATCAGAACGGACAATATTTCTTTCGAAAGCGGCTTCATGGTTACGCTGGGCATCGAAACCTCCTGCGACGAAACCTCGGTAGCGCTGCTCGATGATCAACGCATTCTTGCAAGCAAGGTTTACTCACAGCTGGAACATGCCGCCTATGGAGGCGTGGTCCCTGAGGTCGCATCACGCGCTCATCTTGAAAAAATTGACCATCTCACCGCCTGCGTCCTCAAAGAGGCTTCGCTCCCGATTGAACACATTGGCCTTATCGCCGTAACCGACAGCCCAGGTCTCGCCGGTGCGCTCCTGATTGGCGTTGGTTTCGCTCTCGGCCTCCACGTACGGCACGGCATCCCTGTCTGCGGAATCAACCACCTTGAAGGGCATATCTACGCGATTTTTCTGGAGCATCCTGACCTCGCTTTCCCTTTCCTGGCTATGGTAGTTTCCGGCGGTCATACGGCGATGTATCGTGTCGACGACATCGGAAGCTATGCGTGCCTTGGTCAAACCGTCGACGATGCGGCAGGCGAAGCGTTCGATAAGGCGGGCAAGATGCTTGGCTTCCCCTACCCTGCCGGCAGGGCGATTGAAGAGGAAGCCCGGCTCGCGGGCACTGCCGCAGGACCGGATTTTCCCATCGCATGCCTGCGCAGCGCTCCCCGTAATTTCAGTTTTTCCGGCCTTAAAACGGCGCTGAAATATTATCTGCAAAGCAGGGATGACGGCAAAGCATGCGCAAGCCGGCCCGTCATCTGCAGGGCGTTCCAGGATGCGATAGTTCATTCTCTTGTCAATAACTGCGAAGAGGCCGCCGAAGCGACTGGCCTCCGTCGCATCGCGCTGGTCGGTGGCGTCGCCTGCAACGGACGGCTCCGCGAAGAGATGCTGCGATATTTCGGGTCGCAGGTTTATTTTCCGCGCCCGTCGCTCTGCACCGACAACGGCGCGATGATCGCCTGCGCGGGAATCAACCGTTTCAAACGGAACCTGCTTCGTTTCCCCCGCATGGATCCGAGCGGAGGGCTTTAGACTTTACAGGAGGGCGAACGGGGAAGTGACGGTACGAGTGGAGTGGTGAAAAATAAAATGTCGTTATTGTTTTGTCATTAAATCTTTCCCAAGGATTTATTTTCAACCCACCCTGCCGATCCATTCGGTAAGCTTACCAGCGACCAGCCTTCCACAGACTTTCTAATCTGAAATTTTGTCCCTTCATGGGCGGTAAAAAGAATCTTGGCGCCTTCGGGCTCGTTACGCGCGTCGGTTGAAGCATCAAGCAGAATGGCATAAGAAGTTGATTCGGCATCGACGATTTTCACTATCATGGAGCCCCCCGAGGCCACGAGAATGAGACCGAGGAGCACCGACACGTATATAAGCCACAACCGCCGGTTGCCGGATGCGTAGAGCGCCGATGAGCAGAGGATCGCGATGCACAAAAGCACGGCAAAACAGAACCACAATTGCGCACGCAGCGGCATGAGGAAATGGAGCCGATCCACTACCACCTCAATGAACCCTCGCGCCGGCTCGTCAACGCGGTCGACGATGTTCGAGGAGAGGAATTTTATATTTGCCGCGACATCCGCGTCGGCCGGATCGAGCCGGGCAGCCTTTTCATAGGAAAGGCGGCACATACCCAGTTTTTTCAATCGGTAATAAGCGTTGCCGAGATTGAAATAGACCGCCGGAGAGGTCATTCCTGATGAGACGATTTTTTCGTAATAGGCAACCGCGCTGTCGTACGACTGGGCGGTATAAAATCTGTTCGCCTGTTCGAACCAGAGATTGACTGGAGCGGCGGAAGCCGCCCTGGCGACGAGCAGGAGCGACCACAGAACAAGCAGTGCAGTTGGAATGTTCAGCGATTTGCCTCCCCTCTTTGCGCCCCTTTCCAGGCTTGCCGCAAAAGCAATCGACTTATCAAGTACGGCCGAGCGCGACTTTTCATCGAACGACGCCCCGCCAAAACGGTAGGAGTCCAGGAGTTCGATGAATTTCGTGAGATCGTTCACGATCGCCTCGTCGACGTTGCGCAGGAGCAATTCGGCCCTGAGATCTTCGAGCGTGCGGCCGGTAGCGGCGAACTCGAACTTCTGGGAGAGATATCGCTCGATGGTCTCGGCTACCTGGCCGAGAAACCGCTCGGCCGACAAGGATAATCCCCGCCGTCGCAGCCCGTCGAAAGCCCTGCGGGCGGATTTGAGGGCCCGGGCCCGGACGTAAAAAGCGGCATTGGTTTCGTGCCGTTTCGATTGCACCTTATAAAGAAACGATACGAAGAACATGACAAATGGCAAGGGGTAGAGCAAAAGGAAGAGCGGCTCGCGATAGGGCTTTTCGGAAACGTTGCGGAGCGCGACATCGGTCTTGATGTACCGGATATCGGACCCGAGCTCATGGATCTCCTCCTGCGTGAGATAGCGGGTCTGCGGCTTTGAACCGCCCTTTCCCGGCGTGACGGTGAGGGAGATGGGGCCCGATGAGGCGGTCTGGTAGCTCCCCACGGCAGGGTCGAAATAGATGACCGCTATCGGCGGGATGTCAAGCTGACCCTCCTGACCGGGAATCAGGAGGAACTTATACGCTTTCCTGGTCGTGATACCCTCGGCGGTAGTATCGACCTGCGTGTGCTTTTCCGGCGTGAATATTTCGCACCCGGCAAGTTTCGGCGCCGTCACCTCGGCGACATTGCCCGGCCTGGTCGCCGCGCTCACGAGAACATTGAGCGTCGCCGCTTCGCCGGCGGGAACCACGGCGGGGGTAACGGCAGCGGTCAGGCTTATCTTCCCGATGGCGCCGGCAAACCCCGCCGGCGGCGGCGGAAGCTCCTTTGCATGGATGGTCAGCTCGTTGGAAAATGCGGTGCGTTGAATCTGTTGCACGCCCCCTCCGAATGCGCCGCCGAAAAAGTCGTTGAAAAACGGATCGCCGCCCTGCTGCCGTACCTGGTGAAGCTCAACATAGGAAAAGGGAACCGCGGGAATAGCGGTAGTCCCTGCAGCCAGCGGAATAATTGCATAGCGGAGGCTGACAGTCCGGTATATCTCGCCGCCGATGCGTTCGGATCCGGAAGGCAACTGATTAGAAAAAAGCCGGGTAAGAGAAAAATTTTTGGAAAAGGACTTCTCAATTGCATCGACAAGGGCATTATTGATTCCTCCATCGATCTGCACCGGGGCGTTTCCGCGCTGTGCAACTTTGAAGGTCAGCATCGCCTGCTCGCCGACAAAGAGCGTCGATTTGCTGAGCTGAATTGTAACGCGGACATCGGCGTTTTTTGCCGGCGGTTGGGAAGCAGCGGCAACATTGAAGGAGATCGGCTCGGTCGTATAGGGGGTATTATCGATCGTCACTTGTAAGGAGGGAAAGGTGAACGCACCTTTTTTCTGCGGAACGATCGTATAGTAAAATACGTAATGGATCTCATTGGTCTGCGACATATGGCCGTTGATGATCTGGATGGAAGAGGAGGAAGACTGGTTCTGCCGAACATTTGCAACAGTGAATGCATCGTTTGGCGCCACAGGCGGGGGCGCCGCTTCCTTGAGCTGTTTATCGACCAGGAGTTCGGCGGTGATCTGGATCTGCTCGCCGGGCATGACGTTGGTATGATCGGTGTTCACCGTGAACCGGACATTGCCGAACGTGGCTATAACGTTCACGAGAATCGCCCCGGCCCACAGGTACGCTTTCATACAAATCGTTCCTTTACCCATGAGGTGACCGTGGAACAGACGGCAGTGAAATGCGCCACCGTTGAATAGCTGTGGTCGGCATCACGAAGCACGTGCATCGTCGTTTCAATGTTCGCCGCACGGGCCGCGCGGACATAGCGTTCTGATTCTTCCACCGCAATTGATTTGTCACAATCGCCCTGTATGAGCAGAAGCTTTCCCCTGAATGCTCCGGCAAGACTCCTGGCGGGATCGATGTCGCGCAGCCCATCGAGAAATTGCGGGTTGAGTTCGTGCGGTCCGTTCTCGTAAAACCCGCGAAGATTGGGACCGGATTCGATCATGGCTTTCCGCCGCTGCATGAGTCCCAGCGGTTCGGCAATCGGCGACAGGAGCACTATCCCCTGCGCTATTTCGGCGACAAGAGCCGCAATCATGCCGCCCAGGCTGTGACCGATAACTACCACTGCCGACGAATTATGCTCTTTTCGTACAAGGTCAATGGCCGACAGCAGGTCGGCCTTCATGGTAGCGACGGTCATTTCGGCGAACGTGCCGTCGCTGTTGCCGCAGCCGCCATAATCGAACCGTAGCGACGAAATTCCCGCCGTGGCAAGCTCGCGGCTCATGCGGGCAAAAAGATAACCCGGACCGAGATGGTGACCGGTGAAACCATGACTGAAGATGCACCACGGGGTCGGACCGCCGCCTCCCTGCGCGGAAAGCGCGGCCCCGCGCAAGATCCATCCCCCCCGATTCCATTCGATAAACCTGAAAACCGGTTCCGTCATCTACCAGTCCTTTTCCGGCTTACGAGACATGAGTCCCTCGGCTTTCTTTTTCGGCGGCTTATTCAACGAATCAGCGTCATCGGCATATTGGGCGATTATTCGCTTCGCCTCTTCTTTTTTCATATCCTCTTTATTTTCATCAGGGCTTGGTTTCTGACCGTTCTGTGCATTCTGGTTCTGATCCTGCGGGTTCTTACCCTGATCCTGTTTGTTTTTATCCCGATCGTTCTTGTTTTGATCCTGCTTGTTCTGATCTTTCCGGTTCTGATCTTGCTTATTCTTGTCTTGCTTATTCTGATCTTTATTATTTTGATCCTGTTTATTCTGGTCTTTCTTATTCTGATCTTTATTATCCTGGTTTTTCTGTTGTTGCTGCTGCATTTTTATTCTTCGCTGCGTCAACTCCAGATTGAATTTGGCATCCTTATCGTCAGGTTTCACGTCGAGCGCTGCGATGTAGTGCTGCAGGGCGGCTTTGTACTTTTCGTCGGCGCCCTGGCCGCCGCTCCGCATGAGCTGATCGCCCTCTTTGAAGAGGATGTTACCGAGGTTGTAGTGAGCGTCGGCCTGTTTGCGTTTGTCCTTTAACGTCACGGCGTCGGCATAGGTGCTTTCGGCCTCATCGAACCTGCCAAGGCGGTACAGCGCCGAACCCTTATTCATGCGAAGCAGCGTATCAGTCGGCGCGGTCAGAAGCGCCTCGTCGTACTCCTTGTATGCTTCGTCGTATTTTCCCTGCTTATATAATTCATTCCCCCTTGAGTTTTTCTCGTAGACCTCGTCGCAATATGACCATTGAACGCACAGGAGAAGTATTCCAGCAACGATGGTGATACCGCCGGCAGTTGTGTTTGCATTAATATTCATTCTTCAAACCTCCCCTTCCACACCGCTTTCCTTCTGACCCGATCCGGGATAAAAAACTCAATGAGCAGGAGCGCGATGGCAATAAAGAGGAAAATCTGATACCGGTCTTCGTAGGAATTGAGCCGCGAAGCGCTGAGCTCTTTTTTGTCCATCTTTTCAATTTCGGCCAGAATGCGGCTGAGATCGAGATCGGTTCCCGCATGGAAATATTTGCCGTGGCCGGCGATCGCGATTTTTTCAAGGGTGACCGGATCGAGGCGTGTCATGACCAGATTTCCCTCCCGGTCTTTCTTATACACTACCGTACCATTCCCCTTGGACACCGGGATCGGAACGCCGTCCTCGGACCCGACGCCGATAGTGTAGATAACGACCCCTTCCGCAGCTGCCGCCCGGGCAGCATCTTCCACCTCGCCCTCGTTGTCCTCACCGTCCGAGATCAGGATCAGCACCTTGTATTTGTGCTCCTTCGAGTGGAACGCCGCCGCCGCCTGTTTTATCGCATCCGCGATCGCGGTCCCCTGGATCTGCACCCACCCCGTGTTGACCACGTCGAGGAACATTTTTGCGGCCCCGTAGTCGAGCGTCAGCGGGCACTGTACGAAGCTCTCGCCCGCAAACACGATGAGGCCGACCCGGTCGCCCTTGAGCACGTCGATAAACTTGCCGATTTCATGCTTGGCGCGTTCGATCCGGCTTGGCGCGATGTCTTCGGCAAGCATGCTCTCCGAAATATCAAGCGCGACCATGATATCGACCCCCTTGCGCTCAAACAATTCCATCTTCACGCCGAAGCGCGGCAGCACGAGGGCGAATACGAGGAAGCAGAAGAAGGCGATGAACAGGGTCCACTTGATGACCTGCCGCGAGAACGAGAAGCCGGGCGTCAGTTTCTCGACCAGCTTCGGGTCGCCGAAGCGGGCGAGCGCGGCATTTCTGCGCTGATGGGTCCACATGAAGAGGCCGATGAACACCGGGATCAGAAGGAGCAGGAAAAAATAGTAAGGATTCCCGAAGATCATTTACGGAATCCTCCTGAACCGGGTGTAGTGAAGCAGGAATTCCAGAAGCACCACCAAGAAACCTGCCCAGAGCCAGCCGTAAAATTTTTCATCGAAGGACGAGTACACCTTCGTCGTTATCACCGTTTTTTCCATCTTATCAATCTGATCATAGATTGCATGGAATTTGTTTGCGTCCGTCGCCCGGAAAAACTTCCCTCCGGTAAGATCGGCGATATTCGTGAGCAACTGTTCATTGAGATCCGACTCGAACATCTGCATCTGGCGGACCACCTGCCCGGAGAAAGGATCCTGCACCTGGACCGGCATGGGCACCTTGCCCGGCCTGCCGATTCCGATGGTGTAAATTTTCATCCCGAGCTCTTTGGCTGCCGAGGCGGCGGTAAGCGGCGGAATGTCGCCGGCATTGTTATCGCCGTCGGTCGCGAGAATAATGATCTTGCTCTTTGCCGGAGAGTCTTTCAAGCGGTTTGCGGCGGTGGCGATGGCGGTGCCGATCGCGGTCGCATCGCTGAATTCAGTAAAATCAACCTCGCTCACCAGGCGATTGAGGACGTCGTGGTCGAGCGTCAGGGGGCATTTGGTGAACGCGCGAGCCCCGAATACGACGAGGCCTATCCGGTCATTATCACGCTTTGCGATGAACTCCTGCATGGTTTTCTTCGCAACGGTGATGCGGTCCTCCGGCGCGAAATCGAGCGATTGCATGCTGTTTGATATATCGAGGATGAGCATGATATCCACCCCTTCGGTAGTCACTTCGGACCCGGAACGCCCCTTCTGCGGCCGCGCAAGGGCGATAGTCAACAGGATAAGCGCGACTATGCGCAAAACGACGATGCAGTGACGCCACCGGATGAGGGCCGACCCCGGCAGTTTTTTAATTATCGACAGATCGGAAAATCTGACCGTGGCGCGCGCGTGACGTTCCCGGTGGATATATACCCAGACCATCGGGATCGCGAAGAGCAGGAGCAGGAGAAATTGCGGATCTTTGAGTCTCATTTCCTGTCCTCCCCGCTTTCGACCATTCTACCGGTTTTATCGGGGTCTTCGGAAGGAGCCGCTGCAGCGTCGCCAACTGACTGAACCGACTCGCCCTCCTTTTTGACCTCGACAAGGGGCTTCGTGTTCTCGACAAATGCCCTGGCCTCGATGCCGAAACGGTCGATCGTGCCCTGGTCGGGAAGGTATTTGGCGAACTTGACCGGATCGGCCGCCCGGTAGAACCACTCCATGGCATAGCGCTGCTCTTTACCAAGATTCGAAACCGAGAGCCACGCCAGCATCTCTTCGGTCGTGAACTCAGCCGCATTGACGCCGAATCGGCGTTCGCTGTACCGCTTGAGAATTTCGGAAAGCTCGAAGACATACTCCCGGATCATCCCTTTCATCGGATACTGCTTCGCATCAAGCGCGGCGAGCGCTTCCATGGCTTCCTCGTAGGGAGGCTTGGGGGGCGGAGGCGGAGGTCCCTTGCGGTGTTTCCGAATCAGGGATCGGGCAAAAAATATGGCTGTCGCTAACGCTATAAGCGTAAGACAGCACCACAACCAGAAAAGCGAACGTTTCCCGGTCACTTGCTGCGGCTTGAGGTCCATGATATCGGCGCTATCGATCTTGCAAAGGGCGATTACCGTAAGGGGGATGCTGTCGGTTCGGAGCGTGTCACTGCGGTTTCCCGCATTGAGGATAAAGGGCAGCTGCGGGATAGCGCAATTCTCGGCCTTATAGGTCGTGAGCTCGTAGTCGAATACGATGCTGTCGGCGTTCTTGAGCGGAAATTTGCGGTTATTCCACTCCTTGACCGTCAGCGGGTCGAAAGCCGAGGCGGGATCGGGTGGCTGAGCGGTTGCACCCTTTGGCGCCATGATCGTGACCGTGAAATTAATCCGGTCGCCGACCGATAAATCCCGCCGGCTCACGCCCGTATAGATGACTGCTGACCACGCAGCGGAACAGGATAATAAAAACATCGCCGCTGCGACAATGTGGCGGTAAGGTTTATTCATAGAGGCTGACTGTATGTAAATTCAGCTATTTAATACGAACATCTTTTGAAATTATTTAAGCCATGCCCGGGACATTTCAGGCATAAAGAAGAGTGGAAAAATACTCGATACCCTTGCTCTATTTCATGGAATCCTCAACTCTTATGGAATCTGGTCCAAATCCCCAAATCAGAAGTATTTTCCGGTCAATGGCACTCCCCGCCCCCGGCCTGAGTAATCCGCACGAATCGGAAATGCAGGTTAAAATTTTTCCGAAACGGCTGATCGCTCGCTCCTTTGGCCGGAAAGCTGCGACCTACGGGCGTTATGCAACGGTTCAATCCGAGCTCGTCCGGCTGCTGGTGGCTAAACTCGCCAGGCTTCCGGATCGGGATCGAGGAACATGGATTGATGCCGGGTGTGGCGCGGGAAAGCTTGCTGAGCAGTGCCGGGAAGCGGGAATATCGAGCAAAATTATCGGCCTCGACATCGCCTTCGAGCCGCTGTCGGCAAAGGGTCGCTTTGCCTGCAGCCTGTCGCCGGCAGTCCAGGCCGACATCGATGACCTTCCTTTCAAATGCAACTCCTTTGACGGGGTGATAACCGCATCGACATTGCAATGGCTCGTTGACCCGCTGTATGTCCTGCGCGGTATTACCGGCATTTTAAAGCCGGAAGGGTTCCTTGCACTTTCCGTATTTGTCGCCGATTCCTTTATGGAGTTGTTTACGATCAGGTCGCATTTTGGCTTATCGAATATTTTGCCGTGCATTGAGTTGTCCGCTTTTATTACGATATTGGATGAGGCAGGTTTTACCGGCCTTGAATATAATCTGCTAAGGAAAAAGGTCTATTCACGAAATGCGTTGGCACATTTAAAAAGCATCAGCGGCATCGGCGGAACGGCAGTCACCGGAAAACGGCTGACCCGAATGGAACTTGCTGAATTCTGCAAAGAGTACGAGACCCGTTTTCGCACCGACCAGGGAGTTCCCCTTACCTATTGCGCTCTCATCGGCATTTGCAGAAAAGGGAGCGGGCCATGAAAAACAGCGTCGGCCGAGGGGTTTTCATCACCGGCACCGACACCGGAATCGGCAAAACCTATGTCAGCCGGCTTCTTGCCGAAGGATGCGCCTATTCGCATATCGTAAACTATATGAAACCGGTGCAGACCGGCTGTACGCGGAACACGTCCGGGGATCTTTCGGCCCCGGACCTCGAATACGTACTGGCAAGCGGGAAAATCACGGATCAGGAGCCTGGCGACAGCGCCCCATACCGCTTTGAACCGGCCTGCTCCCCCCATCTCGCCGCCTCCCGCGCCGGCGTGACCATATCGATCGACCGCATTCGTGAAAAATTCAACCGCATGGCAAACCGAAAATCGATAACGATTGTCGAAGGCGCGGGCGGAGTTCTCGCCCCCCTTTCCGAGACCGCCACCATGGCCGACCTCATGCTGCACCTGCGCCTGCCGGTCATCGTGGTCGCCGAACCCCGCATAGGTACGCTGAACCATACGCTCCTCACGGTCGAGGCGCTTACCAGACGAAACATCGGGATTGCGGGCATGGTACTCAATAATCTCCATTCGATGGCAAAGAACTACATTTACCACGACATCGTCCGCGTCATTCGCAACCATGGTTCGGCCGATCTTCTTGAGCTGGAGCACGACGCGACGTGCAATGATCGCGTAAGGGAGTTTTGCGATGCCTTGTTCGAGCGACTTTGACCGCCTCTGGATGCCGTTCACGTTCCATGGGGACATGCGAGACTTTCCGCCCAGAGTCATCGAACGCGGCAAAGGTCTTTACGTCTATGACAGCGCGGGCCGGAGGATCATGGACGCGGTAGGCTCGTGGTGGGTAAGCAGCTTCGGCCATTGCCATCCCCACATCGCGGCCGCCGTGCGGAAACAGGCCTCCCGTCTCGACCACGTACTCATGGCTGGGTTCGTCAGCGAGCCGACCATGCGACTGACCGCCCTTTTCGCCGACCTTTTGCCGAAGGAGTTGACGCGCATTTTCTACTCGGACGACGGCTCGACCACGGTCGAAGTCGCCCTGAAAATCGCCCTGCAGTATCATGCCTTGCGCGGCAGCAGCCGCTCGGAGTTCGTCGGCCTCGGCAACGGCTATCACGGCGACACCCTCGGGGCCATGTCGGTGAGCTCGATTCCGGCCTATCACACCCTGTTCCACGAACGATTCAGAAAGCACCATTCGGTCGATTCTCCCTACTGCTACCGCTGTCCTGTCGGTAAAGATGCGGCGACCTGCGACGCCGAATGCATGGACTCGCTGGCGAAACTTCTGGAAGAGCGCGGCGATAAAATCGCGGGCTGCATCTTCGAACCAATGCTGCAGGGTGCGGCAGGCATGCGTGTCTATCCGGCCAAGGTGCTGAAAAAGATCTTCGCCCTCTGCGAGCAGCATCAGACGATCACCATTGCCGACGAGGTCGCCACCGGGTTGGGCCGCACCGGCAGGCTTTTTGCCTGCGACCATGCCGCCGCGACCCCGGATATCATGTGCCTTGCCAAGGGATTGACAGGCGGTTTCGCGCCCATGGGCATCACGGCGGTCAAGGAGCGTCTCTTCGAGGAGTTCAAGGGAGAGCCGGGTTCGATGCGCATCCTCTGCCACGGCCACTCCTTTACCGGGAATCCCATCGCGGCGAGCGCGGCCTGCGCCACCATGGAGCTCATCAGGCGGCACCGCATCCCGGCATCTCTTGACAAGATATCCGCCTGCTTCCGGAAGCGTCTCGAAGAGTTCCGCGACTGCGATGCGGTCGGCGATATCCGGTCCATCGGGCTCATCGGGGCCATCGAGCTTGTGCGGAACCGCGCGACCAGGGAACCATTCCCCCCTTCCGCCCGCATCGGATTCTCCGTTGCGCAGGCGGCGCTCCGGCATGGACTCCTGCTCCGGCCGCTTGGCGACGTGCTCTATTTCTTTCCGGCATTCATCATTACCGAAAAGCAGATCGACGAAATGTTCGGGATCCTCCATCGTTCACTGAAAGAAACGCTTCGTGCCGCGCCCGCTTGTTGACCGGCTTTCGCGCGACCTTGCGGAGCGCCGCGAACGACACCTTCTGCGCGCCATTCCCGGGCCGTTGCCCGACGGGGCGCGCGGCCGCATTGACCTCGCCGCCAACAGCTACTGCGGCCTTCACGAAAACGCGGCAGTCGCGGATGAGGCGCGGCGTCTCGCGGCGGGGGTAGCGCACGGCAACCTCGCCTCCCGGCTCATCCGCGAAACCTCGCCCCTTGCCGGGGCGCTCGAAATCGAACTTGCGCAATGGAAGCAAACCGAGGCGGCGCTCCTGTTCAACTCCGGCTATGCGGCGAACGTCGGCATCCTGCAGGCGCTCTGCACAAGAAACACCGAGGTTTTCTGCGACCGGCTCAACCATGCCTCCATCATCGACGGCATCCGGCTTTCGGGAGCGAAAATGCAGCGGTACCGTCATTGCGACATGGCCGATCTGGCACGGCGTCTCGCCGGATCGGCCGCCGGGGAAAAAATCATTGTGACCGACGCCGTGTTCAGCATGGACGGCGACCGCGCGCCGCTTGCCGCCATCGTCGATCTCGCCCAGCGGAATGACGTCTGCGTCATGGTTGACGAGGCGCACGCGGCGGGAGTTCTCGGAGCGCATGGGAGCGGACTTGCCGAGGAGACTGGCGTCGCGGCCGCTATCGATATCAGAATGGGAACGCTCTCCAAGGCGGTCGCGGGCCTCGGCGGGTTCTTCGCCGGAAGCGCGCTGCTGCGCGAATACCTTGTCAACCATAGCCGTAGCCTGATCTACTCCACCGGGCTGCCGGCCGCGGTCATCGCCTTCGATCTCGCGGCGGTCCGGTATCTCCGTGCCAACCCGTTTCTGGGCGCGACCCTTCTTTCGAAGGCCGTCTCTTTTCGCGAAAAGCTGCATCATCTCGGTTTCGATACTCTCGGCTCGACCACACAGATCGTTCCCTGCCTTACCGGCGACGACGGCGAAGCGCTGGCGCTTTCGGCGTTCCTTGCCGGACGCGGCATCGACGCCCCGGCCGTGCGGCCTCCCACGGTGCCGTCGCGCACGGCGCGAATCCGCTTCTCGGTCACCCTCGGCTTTACCGCGGAGCACGAAGCGACCGTCATCGCGGCTTTGGCCGAATGGAAGTCCCGCCGTGGTTGACCGCTGGATCGTCTTCGGCGGATGGGCAACCCCGCCTTCGGCGCTCGCTCCCCTGTTCGGTGGATCGGCCGAACTCATCGACGTCAACGGCCTTATGCCGTCGCTCGTACGGAACGATATGCTCCGCGCCGACTGGGAGACGTTTGTTATCGATTCAGTAAAGAACCTCGCGGGCAACCGGCATTTCGGGTGCGCCGGCTGGTCGACCGGCTCGCTTTTCGCGTATGCGACGGCGAAGCGGCTGCCACCCAGGGCCGCCGTGTTTCTCTCCGCGACCCCGTCGTTCTGCAGGAGGCAGGGCTTTCCCTGCGGCCAGAAGGCGGCAACCCTGCGCGTCATGCGGAAGCGGCTCGCAACCGATCCGCAGAATGTCATGAAAA
Organism: Chitinispirillaceae bacterium; assembly: GCA_049521335.1. Classification (GTDB taxonomy): domain Bacteria; phylum Fibrobacterota; class Chitinivibrionia; order Chitinivibrionales; family Chitinispirillaceae; genus BOG-1184. Next base: position 24,234 of record JBEKOX010000016.1, on the reverse strand, counting down.
ATTTTTATGCCCAGAGCGGCATGCCCGCCTCGCCCCTCAGTCTCTTTTCGACCTTTCCCGCCTCACCCCTCAATCCCCTCTCCACTCGCCTGGCTGCCGGCAGGCATGGTGGAGAGGGGAAGTCGCGATGGCAACAGCTGATCGAAGGACTGCATTTTCTCGAACAGGCGACAGTTCTACCGGTAACGCCGCTCCCCTGCCCGTCGCTCTTCCTGCACGGCAAGTCGGACCTCATCGTTCCTTTTCAGGCAGGAGTGCGGTTTGCCGAAGGCGCGGGCGGGCGCTTTGAAGAATATGAGGGCGGGCATGCATTTTTCAGGGGGCGGGAGAAAGATATTGCGGGGGTAGTGAAGACATTTGAGGACAGTCTTGGATAATATAAGAATCGGCTTAAATGGTTGCCATAGTTTGAGGAATGGAAGGCTATTGCGAGCTAGCAGACTTTACATCCGAATGATGAGAATTAAAGAGGCAGTAGTGATCAGGTTCAGATTAGTTACCTTAAAGGTAAGGGTAGTGGTCTGCGGAAGGGCGTGATTTTTCTTGGCATTACCTTTTGCGGGGTTTTATATTGATAATTCTTATTTTCTCACCTCTTTTCAAGGAAAACGCTATGGCACTTATTCAATGCCCTGAATGTACGAAAGAAGTTAGTGATACTGCTAAATCATGTCCTCAGTGTGGAAGGAAATTACAAAAGTCGTATGCAGGTAAAATTATTGGAATGTTTGCAGCCCTTATTGTAGTGATAGTTGTTATATGTTTATTCATGTCTGCGGAAAATTCTGTACAGATGGAGAATAATGCAAGTGACCGTCTTGATGCAGCTCTTGGATACCACTCAACACTGCTTAGTGATCAAGTAAAAGAACTGCATGACAAATATTTTATAGACAAAACGGAGATATTACAAGCTATGGTTGTTTTTACTGGTTACACTAAAGATGATAAAATGATACAGAAAGTTATGCCAAGTGTTCTTAATGTGGCAGTTGCCAACAAAATAACCCCAGCTGAAGCAGCAGATGAGATAGGGAAAGCATGGCATGGTAATTAACTGTAAAGATGCCATTACATTGGCAAAGGTTATTATAATATTTTTTCGTGAAACAAAAAAAGAGGCTTTGGCGTATCCATCGTCAGATCATTCTCAAATAACCTTCAAAGGCAATGTCTCCAACGTAAGGGGCGCAGTTCAAACTGAAAAAATAATAATTGAAAAATTTCAGAAATATTTAAACTTGGAAGGACACGGGGCCCGTCGATAAAATAGCTTTTTTACGATCAACTCTTTCAAATTGGCTTCAAAGAAAGCCATAAACTGAAGCTAAGCTTTACTCTTTAGAGGATATCAACCCATTTTATTCATGAATTCTTTCATGTGAACTTTCCTCATCCATCCCTTTCTCACAGAGCGAGGGAAGACGAATTTATAAAACAAGGTATATGAATAATTTGAGTTTAAAATTTCATTCATGGTTTACTTTGACATGCTCTACACAGACTCAAACGCTGACTCACTACGAACGGCATTTTTTCATCAGTCTAAAAGGAGCATGACAATTTAAATGAATTACTTCCACAAAGCTCATTCCTTATCCGAATCCGCAATCAACGGTTCAATTTCTGAGTCCGATCTTGATGATATAATTTCCTGGCCGCTCGCTGAGCTGCCAACCCTCTTCGCCGCGGCCGATCGTGTGCGCCGCCATTTTTTCAAGAATTCCGTCGATGCCTGCACGCTTGCCAATATCAAATCCGGCGCCTGCCCCGAAGACTGCGCCTTCTGCTCGCAATCGGCCCGCCATGCCACCGGCGTTCCGGTGACCGGGCTGATGCCGGCCTCCGAGATCCGCAAGCGCGCCGAACACGCGGCCGCGAACAACCTGCCGTTCTGCGTCGTGTCCAGCGGGCGGCGGCTGAACCGCGCGGAGGTTAAACAAATCGCCGACGCCATCGCCCCCTGCGCCTGCGAAAAGCACGCCTCGCTCGGCATCCTCGACGCGGAAGACTTCGCCGCGCTTACAAAGGCGGGCGTCGTCTGCTACAACCACAACATCGAAACCTGCCGCGAATTTTTCCCTTCCATTGTAACTACGCACTCTTACGACGACCGCATTGCCACGGTAAAGGCGGCGAAAGCCGCCGGGATGCGGGTATGTTGCGGGGGCATTGTCGGTCTCGGGGAAACGTGGGAGCAGCGAAAACAGATGTGCCTGGAACTTAAAGCGCTCGACGTGGATACGGTTCCGATCAACTTCATCATCGCGATACCGGGAACGCGCGCTGCCGCGCCGGCCGAATCGCCGCTCGAATTTCTTAAAATCATCTCCCTGTTCCGGCTCGGGCTTCCGTCAAAAACGATCAAGGCGTGCGGGGGCCGCGAGGCCGACCTCGGAATTCTGCAGAGCTTGATCTTCTTTGCCGGAGCGAACGGGTATGTAACCGGGGGCTACCTTACCGCCCCGGGCGCGGGAATTAACAAAGACGACGCGATGATCGCCGGGTTGCAACTGGCGCGAAACGGGTGAGAAGTCCCGCGCCATTAAGAATTGACGAGTCCCGGCAGTTCCCCTACTGCTTCTTCCGCTCCTGCCACTTCCCCACCGTCGACAACTGCGACGCGGTGCCATACACGTCGATGGTGGACGGATCGAACTGCGTGCTGAAATACGCCAGGGAGGGCAGCGAGAACAGCCACGCCCCGAGCGCCAGTTTCGATTCCAGCCCGTCGATGAGAATGGCGCCCTGCTGCTTGTCGCCGATCTCATGCGTCGACATGAACAGGTAGATATAGTCGAGCAGTTGCTTCACGTCGGCGCGTTGCGGGGAGTTCTCGGCCAGATCGAGCCGGAAAAAGTTCTTATCGGCTTCAAACGAGTGGGCGTCGATCACCTGCTGGCCTTTCGGATCGACCGCGGTCTGCAAATTGATGCGGTGGGTGCTGAAATCGGGCGCGCGGAGGAAAATATTATACAGGTCAAACAGGAAATTGTTGCGATACCCGCTGACCGGCACCAGGACGGCATCGTAGTCGCCGCGGCCGATCTCGTCGTTCGAAACCGCGCTGACCTTGATTTTGCCGTGGAACATGGAGGGATCGTTGAGAATGTCGACAAGATCCGAGAGCTCCTCGCGGAAGTCGAAGTTCAGGCAGGTCTGGATCCGCACGGTATCGGGCAGCGTGGAAAGATCGCCCTCGGGCTGCTCGGTGAGCGGTTTCACCACCTTTTCCTCGACATAGTAGGAGGTCGAGGGGAAAACGCTGTAATTGAGGCACTCGTCGTAGTTGTCGCCCGCGCCCCGGTAATTGGCGATATGGCGCTGCTGCGGGGTGCCGACCTTGAAGAAGCGGTTCATGACCGCGCGGTTATCAACAAGCTTCCGCACCGCCTTGCGCTGATCGAGCGACAGCCGCTGCGTGTTGAAGTACAGCGCGAAGTAGGTCGTGGCGATGCTTGACTTGTAGAAGAAATCGGAACTGTCGCGCAAAATGGGCGAAATGGCGCCGAAGGGGGTCGACAGCAGCACGTTGATGTTCTTGTTCTTGAGTTCGGTGGTATAGGTGCTGTTATCGATATAGGGATTCAGGATGAAGTTGGTGATGTTGGCCGGCCCGCCGGGCATTTTTTTAAAGTACAGGACGTCCTCGTATTCGCCGCAGCGCAGGTAGGGACCGGTGCCGATCGTGTAATCCGCGGCATCCATTTCGGAGTTGGCGGGCAGAATCTTGAAGCAGAGCACCTCCTTGATGTCGTTGTCGGTCCATACCCGGTCACCCCTGAATTGGAACTTTATCTCCCCGTTGTCATCCGGACCGGTAAAGCTGAAATCGGGCACCGCCTGCGAAACGAGAATGTAATCCGGCGACAGGCTGCCGAGCGACTGGATTCGCCGGAGCGTGAATTTCAGGTCCGCCGCCGTGAAATCGACCTCCGAGGCGGGAGCAATGGCGATTTTCTTTTTATCCATGGTGACGGTAAAACTGGAATGCCACTTCCGGTTCGGCTTGAGCCGTATGGAAACGACGCCGTTTTTATCGACGCCGAGATACTCCCCGAGGCCGTCCTCATAAACGATGCCGCTGGCGCTGGCCCTGACGTTGAAGAGTCCGTCGAATACCACGTCGGCAAGCTTGTCCGCAAGCGGAACCGAGCTGGGCACGTGCGGATCTATTCGCGGTTTTTGATGAGCGATATAGGGAATGACGATTTCATCGCTCAGGTTTTTCCTGAAAACGAACCAGTACAACGTTCCGCCGATGACAAGCACGACCAGCGCGATCACGACTCCGATAATCGATTTTTTCATTGCTCGCTCCTCCACGTAAGAAAAGGTCAGTTCTTCTTGATAATGGGGTTCTGAACCATCACGCTGATCTGCAGCACCTTGAATGCATTGTACCGGAAGACGATTTCCAGCACATTGGCCTGATTCTTGTTCATCTGCACCGGCGCTATCTGGCACTCGTAATCGTTCGCGGCGGTCGGCGCGATAATGGAAAAGCGGCCTTCGTTTTTCAAAGGAACCTTGTTGCAGGTGATTTCATCGTACCACTGCGCCGATGAAGCGTTCTGGGCCACCTCCTTGGGCAGCTTGATGTTGACTTCATAGACGGGAAATACCGCGTTGGTGGGAATATCGATGTTGAAACGCACGACATACTTGTTCTTGCCGTGGGGGTTATCCGTGATCGGCACGACGAACACCCTGCGCGGTTCCTTGGCTTTCGTGATCCATTTAGGGGTCAGCGGGTCGGCCTCGGCTATCCGCATTTTAATCTCTTTTTCGCTGCCCGTATAGTGTTTCCCGTGGGCGACAATGGCCCGCGCCTTGTACACGCCATTGTCATCCGGCGATTTGAGCAGCTGATCGTAGAGAAGACGGATGGATTTTGCCGGAAAATCCGTTTCCTTTATTCTTTCGAGGTCCGCGGCAAGTTGGCTCTGGCGCGCGACGAGATCGGCCCTGCCGCCGGAGGTGAAGGTTATGTTGTACGCCGGCAGGAATACCGAATCGGCGTACAGCGAGTCGATATTCTCATACGTGGCTACGTTATCGTTGCAGAATTTATCCACCCGGCCGCGCGTTACGCGCTCGACCTTGGAGTACAGCGAATCTTCATAACTCCGGACCGCGTTCTCCTTGGGGGGGATGGAGGTCGGATCGAGAAAGTCCTGGTCCGCGAAAAGTTTTCGCAGGTTGGTTTCCGCGGCGCCCCACTTGTTCGCCGCCAGCGCCGCGCCGATGGCGTTTTCCTGTTGCTCAAGGGAAAGACGATCGAGATCGCGGTATTTGTCGATAAGAAAGCTCAGATTCGGGTTCTGCTTCAGGAGCACGATCATGGCGGTATAATCGTTCTGGTCCTTCAATATATTCAGCTGCATGACGAGGTTCGCGGCATCGCGGTAGAGCGCGGCGAGTTGCAGGAGCGTCGTATTGATCGTTCCCAGCTCCTGGTTGAGCCGTTTTGCGCACGGATAATTCTGGTAGTCGCCGTAAGAACCGTCGATCCCGGTCGGCACGCCGTTCTGAAGCGCGCCCACCCGCGTGCAGATCCCGTTAAAGAAATCGACCGGCGGCATATTCGGGCATGCCTTTACCTGATTCGCGATACTATCCATCGTTGCATGAATCGCCAACCGCACACGGGTCTTTGCGTCGAAATCGATCATGAATTTCACCAGCGCCGCGACATCCGGACTTACGGCGACGCCGGCCACGGCATACAGGCTGTCGACCTTGCGGAGCGCGCCCATGCGAAAGTAGGCGGTATCGAACGGGTCCACGTCATCCTTGGCCTGAATCCGCTGCGCAAGAAACGGGGGGACCTCGGAAAATCGCTTCTGTAAATAGGCCTGGCTCTCCTTGACGATTGGTTCCGGCATATCCGCCTTTGTCGCGAAATAGCCGATGAAGTCGTCGATATACCCGAGATAGGCATACGGGGTGTTCTTGGTCTGATTTCCCCGGTAGAAAAAACCGAGGGTATTCACGTAATTGGTCTGGAACAGGAGCTCGTCATCGAGGCTCTTCTTCAGCTCCTGGTAATTCTGGTAGGCCACGTCGTACGAGTTCACCACATTCGGCGGGAAAATGCTTTCGAGGTCGGCAAGATCCTTCTTGAGCCGCAGGAGTTCGCCGGTGTGCTTCGAAACCGAATCCATGACCAGCGTATAGTTGAAATCGTCGAGGTGCATGCTGACGCCGATGGCATTATAAACGGTGCGATCCACCCGGTTCAATAAAAGGGTCTGCCGGTAGGAGTCATAGTTGTGCTCGAACTTGAAGCGCCATTGCGGGGCGTAACGATACCGCAAGGTTACCTTTTCAATTTTTTTCGGCACCTGCTGGATCAGCCAGTAGTAGGCGCCATGGCTTTTATCGACCGGAAACACGCTCATGGTATCGGCGGCCCAGGTCTCATCGGCAATCAGAGTTCCGGGTTGTTTCTTGGCAAATTCCGCCGTAAAGGCATCGGTAAATTGACTTTTTTCCGGGCTGGTGATGATCAGGTAAAAATGGTCGTACTCCGGCGCCGGAAACGTGACGAAATACTTTGAATTCTTTTTGAGCGTAAAATTATTCTTTCCTTTTTTCAGCTCGACATAGCCGGACTCTACGTTGGCGACCTTCGGCTTCGGCTTAAGCTGGGTGTAGGATGCACAACCCGACAGCATGATCGCTACTGCAAAAAAAAGAATTTTCCCTTTCACTGATCCTCCTTGTTGAGAGTAGCGTGGCCCTTCCGGAAGCTGATTAATGCGGAATAAATAAAATACAATGCGTAATATCAGGGAATTACAAATATTTATGGCGAGCGTTTCCGGTGATCCATCGGCAGGTGGCCGGATAGGCATAATGGCGGACGCGGGCGGCTTTGAAAGCGCCGCACGGTTGGTTAAACCCGAAACGATGCGCGAAGATCGGTCCGTCGCGGGAATGTATCTTTTTTTCCTATGGTCGTTTATAAAATTCATCCGGTCAACCCGCAACAACGGCACCTTGAAACCGTTGCCCGCATCCTGAAATTTCAGAACGGCGTCGCCGTTTATCCGACCGATACGGTATACGGAATGGGCGCCAGTATCACGAATCCGAAGGCTCTGGAAAGGATAAGCCGGATTCTTCATAAGGACAAAACGCGGTTGTTCTCTTTTATCTGCAGCGATTTCGCGCAGATATCGGAGTACGCGATCATGAACAACGCTCATTTCAAACTTATGAAACGTCATCTGCCCGGACCATTCACCTTTATTCTGCCGGCTACCAACTTCGTCCCGAAAAAAATCTCGCCCAAACGAAAAACCATCGGCGTCCGCATCCCGCTTTACCCGGCGATACAGCAGCTGGTGGCGCTTGTCGGGGTGCCGCTTGCAAATGCCTCGATAAACCTGCCGGAGGCGATGCGCGGCGATCCGGATATGGTGATGTCGGCGACGCGGAACGAAGTCGAGGCGATGCTCGACGCGGGGCCGCTGCCGGAGCCGATCGGGTCGACAATCGTCGACCTGACCGGCGCAGAACCCGTGGTCGTCAGGCCGGGCAAGGGAGTATTGATGGAATAGGTAAATCAAGCATTTTCCCGGGCCATTCATACGAGCGTATCCATAACCGACAACTGGCTGAAAAAGAGGAGTCCATGGGAAAAGAGGTAGATCGTTTTATCGAAATCGTCGCGCGACTGCGCGCTCCCGGAGGGTGCCCGTGGGACCGCGAACAGACGCACCGGAGTCTGCTCAGCTGCCTTCTTGATGAATCGTATGAGTTTTTCGAAGCGGTGGAGGAGAACGACGACGGAAAGATGCGCGAAGAGCTCGGCGACCTTCTGCTGCAGGTCGTGCTGCACGCGCAGCTCGCCGCCGACGACGGTAAATACACCATCGAAGAGGTTGCCGCCGACATCAGCGAAAAGCTGATCCGGCGCCATCCCCACGTTTTCGGCGAAGTCGAGGTTTCCTCTTCCACCGAGGTGCTCCACAACTGGGAAAAAATCAAGAAGCGGGAAAAGAAACACCGCCGGTATATCGTCGACGACATCCCGGAAGCGATGCCCGCGCTGTTCAGGGCCGAAAAGATGCAGCGGCGCGTCGCGCGCGTGGGCTTCGATTGGACCGAAATAAAACCCGCGCTCGACAAGGTGGTCGAAGAATTCAACGAGTTCCGCGAGGCCATCGAACAGGGAAATCAGGAACACGCCGAGGAGGAACTCGGCGACATCATGTTCGCTTTGGTCAATGTAGCGCGCCACCACAAGATCTGCGCCGAGGACGCCCTGCGCAAAACCACCCGTAAATTCGCACGGCGATTCCGTTTTATCGAGGACCGGATCAATGAATCGGGCGGCGACGTCGCACAGACATCGCTTGCGGAGATGGACCGGATCTGGGACGAGGCGAAAAAAGCAGTAGGATGACAAGTACCATTAATGAATGATTCCGGCGTTCTTTTTAAATCTCGGGTGAAACGTTCGGTGCACCTCTTTCAAATACTCCCGGTCCACGTGCGTATAAATCTCGGTCGTAACGATATTGGCATGGCCGAGCATCTCCTGAACCGTGCGGAGGTCCGCGCCGCCTTCAAGCAAATGGGTCGCGAACGAGTGGCGAAAGGTGTGCGGTGAGACATGCTTGCCGATGCCTGAAAGTTTGACATAGTGTTGTATTATTTTCCAGATGCCCATTCGCGAAAGCGCGTCGCCCCGAATATTGAGAAAGATCGTGCTGTCGGTTGATTGGCGCACGAAAAGCGGGCGTTCGGTCTCCCGGTAGGTCGCGATCCAGTCGAGCGCGATCTCCCCGATCGGCACGATTCGCTCCTTCGATCCCTTGCCGAATATCCGCACCAGCCCCTCGCTTGCAAGCAGCTGCTCGTCGGTGAAGGCGGCAAGCTCGGATACGCGCATGCCGGTGGCATACAAGGTTTCGAGCATGGCCCGGTCACGCGCGCCGCATCGCTTGCCTGTGTCAATGGCGAAAAGGACTTTTTCAATCTCCTCGACGGTCAGCACCGCGGGAAGGTAGCGGCCGCCGCGCGGACTCTCGAGCAGGATGGTCGGATCGAGGGCGGCCGCCCCTTCGGCCACGGCGAAGGCAAAATAGCCCCGCAGCGACGAGAGCGTTCGCTGAATGGAGGCGGGTGCCAATCCCACGTCGTGGAGCGCCCGGATATAGGCTGAAAGGTCGCCCGCGGTCACCAGGGTGAGATCGGTCAACCCCTGCTGGTTCAGGTACGAGCCAAGCCGCGAGAGATCAAAGCGGTAGGAGTCGGCGGTATTCTCCGACAAGGTCCGTTCGAGCCGCAGGTGCGCGATAAATTCATCCAGAAGCGGAAGGGTATCCATTGGTTGTACCGCCATAAAAAAAGGAAGGCGATATATTCGCCTCCCTTGTTAAATCTACTGAATTACCCGCTGCTTGCGGGACGTGCGTCCCTTATCTCTCGATACAAACAATCTGACGCTTTACAATGCCGGCAGCCTTGAATTGTACGATATAGCGACCGGCGGCGAGGGAGAAATCCTTTAACGCCATGGCGTAACGTCCCGCCGCCTGGGTACGGTTCATCGTCAGCGCGGTTTTGCCGAGCAGGTCACTGAAGGTAATGCCGACCGGTCCGGCGACGCTGAGAGAATAGACCAGCGATGCGCCCTTGACAGAAAATTCAGTCTTGGCCAGCTTCGCCGCGGCAACCGGCAGGACCGAGGAGCCCGGGCTTGTCGTAAAGGACCATATGGTCGACCATGGACTCGTGCCGCTCGTATTCGCCGCGCTCACTTCCCAGTAATACCGTGTGCCGGCGGCAAGTCCCGCTACATTGACGGATGTCGTCGTCATCTGGGTCGCGGTGAATACTTTCGATGAACAATCGGAAACCGTCGATAGTACCAGCGAATACGTGGCGGCGCCCGTCACAGTATTCCAGCCGAGCGTCAGCGAGTCAGGAAGATTTGCGGCGTTATTCGTCGGGGATGCAAGCGCGGGAGCCGCCGGCGCCGGGATTTGCATGGTGGTGAAGCTGTAGGGAGTCGCCCAGCCGCTCACGCCGCCGAGGCCCTTCGCGCCAGCCCGCCAGTAGTAGGTCGTGAGATAGGCAAGCCCGTTTATCGATGCCGACGTACCCGTCAGCCCAGTCTGCGAAGCCACCGTGGTCGCGAAACCCGAACCCGTGGATACCTGGACCGCGTAGGTCGCGGCGTTGCTCGCCGTGGTCCAACTCAGGGTGAGGGATGTCGCCAACCCGGAAGCGCCGTTTGACGGAGAGGAAAGCGTCGGCGAGCCTGGCATCATGGCAGTAGTAAAACTATCGAGCGCCATTGCCGTGCCGTTACCCGTTGCCGTAACTTCCCAGTAATACTTTGTGGAGCTGGCAAGGGTTGGTGATGCTTGCGAGGTCGTGGTCAGGCCGCTCATGCTCAAGACCGTCGTACTGAAAGTCGTACTCGTCCCCACCTGCACCGCATAGGACGTCACCGGTCCGCCGGTGCCCGATGTCCAACTCAGCGTCAATCCGGCTACCGGCTGGTTCATGGCATTGTCAGAAGGCGAGGAGAGAACCGGCGCGCCGGGCGCCGCCACTGGAACGGTGGTGAAACTATAGGGAGTCGACCACGCGCTTATGTCGCTGCTGGCATCCACCGCATCCACCTCCCAGTAGTAGGTCATGGAATTGGCAAGACCGCTTACCGATGCGGACAGCGTCGTAAGACCCGTCTGGCTCGATACCGTCGTCGTAAAGCTCGTCGACGTGGAAACCATGACGTTATACGTTGCCGCATTCGCTGCCGTGCCCCAGGTCAAGGTTAGTGAGGTCGGCTGATTGGTTGCACCATTCGTCGGCGATGAAAGCGTGGGACCCACGTATACGGTAGCGCTGGCGCCGATAGCCCAGGCAATAAGAAAAGCAGCCGCTAACGAGGCCCTTTTCAACCAAGAACGAGACATAATCCACCCCTTTCTTTGAATTGGAATGATGTTCAACTTCGCGTTGACACGCCTCTGATGTGTTAATCGATGGCAGAAATAAAAAGACGCGAATTCCAACGCTTTGGCACGGTGGTCATTGCAGGCATCGTGCCATGAAAATAATCCTTGAGCGTGAAGCAAATATAATGCGATTCAAGAGCGGAGTCAAGAATTATTTCATTCATAAAAAAAGGGGAAGCGATACGTTCGCTTCCCCTTTTTTTAAAAACCTACTGAATTACCCGCTGCTGGCAGGGGCTTGCGTCCCTTACCTCTCTATACAGACAACTTGACGCTTTACAATGCCGGCAGCCTTGAATTGCACGATATAACGACCCTCGGCAAGGGCGAACTCCTTCAACGCCAGGGTGTAATGACCCGCCGCCTGAGTACGATTCATTGTCAGCGCGGTTCTGCCGAGCAGGTCACTGAAGGTAATGCCGACCTCTCCGGCAGCGCTGAGAGAATAGACCAGCGATGCGCCCTTGACCGCAAATTCAGTCTTGGTCAACTTCATCGCCGCCGCAACCGGCAGTACCGATGAACCGTTTACGGTAGTGAAGCTGTAGGGTGTCGCCCAGCCGCTCACGCCGCCAAGGCCCTTCGCGCCAGCCCGCCAGTAATAAACGGTAAGATTGACAAGAGTGCCGGCAGTATCCCACGTCGTACCCGTCAGCCCGCTCGCCGACCAGACCGTTGTCGCGAAGCTCGAAATCGTCGATACCTGAATCGCGTAGGATGTCGCGTTGTTCGACGTGGTCCAGCTCAAAGAGAGCGCTATCGGCACTCCAGTCGCGCCGTTAGAAGGAGAGGAAAGTGTCGGCATGTCGGGAATCGGAGCAGTGGTAAAACTCCGCGCAGACGTTGCCGACGTAGTGCCGCCGGGACCCATTGCCGAAACATCCCAGTAATAGGTTGTTCCACCGACGAGCGTAGGCAAAACTTGTGAGGTCGCCGTCAGGCCACTCCCACTATAGACCGTTGAACTAAAACCCGAGCCCGTCGATACCTGAACTGCATAGGACGTCACCGGTCCGCCGGTGCCAGAGGTCCAGCTCAGCGTCAATCCGGCTACCGCCTGGTTCATGGCGCCGTTCGTCGGCGATGAGAGCACCGGAACTCCGGGCGCCACAGCAGTAGTAAAACTCCACAAGGACGATGCCGACGAAGTGCCGCCAGGACCTGTTGCCGTAACATTCCAGTAATAGGTTGCGTTGCTGGCAAGCGTGGGCAAAGCTTCTGATGTTACCGTCAGGCCGCTCATGCTCAAGACCGTCGTACTGAAAGTCGTACTCGTCCCAACCTGAACAGCATAGGACGTCACCGGGCCTCCACTGGTGTTCGATGCCCAGCTCAGCGTCAATCCGGTTATCGCCTGGTTCATAGCGCCGTTAGTCGGCGAAGAGAGAACCGGCGCGCCAGGCGCTGCTATAACGGCCGCGGCAGTGGTAAAGCTCCACACGCTCGACCAGGTCGTTCCGCCCGCATTCGTCGCACCCACTTTCCATATGTAGGTCGCGCTGTTCGCAAGACCGCTTACCGCCTCCGACGTACCCGTCAGGTTCGCCTGGCTAGATACCGTCGAAGTAAAGTCGCTTCCGCTCGATACCTGGACCGTGTAGGATGCTGCGTTGCTCGCCGAGTTCCAGCTCAAGGTGAGAGATACCGCCTGTCCGGTCGCGCCGTTCGTCGGCGAGGAAAGAGTCACCGAACCGGGTGCCGCCATTATGGTAGTGAAGCTATTCGGAGCCGACCAGCCAAGCGTGTTGCCATTGGCGTCCGTCGCCGCCACTTCCCAGTAGTAGGTAGCGGAATTGACAAGACTGGATAGCGATTTGGAGAGCGTTGTAAGACCCGTCTGGCTCAAAAACGTCGTCGCAAAACTCGACGACGTCGATACCATAACGTTATACATCGCCGCTCCCGTCGTCGCGTTCCAGCTCAGAGTCAGTGATGTCGGCTGGTTGACAGCGCCATTCGTCGGTAACGCAAGTGAAGGAATAGCTGGAAGCGTCGTGAAACTCCAGGCGTTAGACCAAGTGCTGTTACCGTCTTCTGAAGTCCCTCTCCAGTAGTAGTACGGTACACTCGTAGTGTTGGGGTTAGCGGCGACGGTGAAGCTACTTAATGCGATGCTCGTCCCCGAAATATCTGACAGGCCACTTGTGCTGCCATCATTATTAAAGTTCGATGTCGTCGACACTTGGATCTCATACTGGCCGGACGTACTTCCTACTGCTGAACTCCAGCTCAAGGTCAGCGAAGTCGACTGGTCCGTCGCCCCGTTCGTCGGCGATGAGAGCGAGGGAGCTGGAACTTCGGCGCTGGCGCTGATCGCCCACGCCATAAGACAGGTAGCCGACAGAGCGGCACTTTTCCACCTGAAACGTGACATAACCCACCCCTTTCCTTTAAAATAATGTTAAACTGCCCGTTGGACATGCCCCCGATTTATTGACCGATGCTGAACTGAAAGGACGCCTGTCCAACCCCTTGACACAGCAGACATATACGCACCATGCAATCAACAAAATCGATGCCGCACCACGCCGGTAAAAAATAACAAAACGAATATTAAAAAAATAATAGCAAGAAAATATTACGCTAAAACTTTGAAGATCTGTAAGGATAATATAATGCGATTCCAGAAGCGGTGTCAAGAATTACTTGATTTATCTTTGTTGCCCGAAAATCAGCACTATGGTTCCTCCTCGCGTCTACGGTCATAAAACAGGGCAACACATCGAATCAACAATGTAAGTCCACGCGTCGAAATATCCTGTGTCAGTTGAAATTGGCGGAAACACCATGGAATTCATTAGACCTGCGACGTGAATCAATTGTTACATTTATCTTCCCGGCGGAAACGCGGGAATATCCCCTTGTGTATTTAAACCCGCCATAATCTTCTTTATACAAAATAATGATATAAATTAAACCTTATGGGTAAGGATATCAACAATTTTCTTAATTTTGATCATTTTGAAGCTCCTATTCTCAATACTTAGTGCTCTACCCTCCCCCCTCAATGATTCCTGCTGACATTTGAATGGTTTGCAATTATTTTGCAATTATCATGCCAGTGTTATTGGACTCTTACCAGCTTAAGCCGTTTGTCGAAGTTTGCCGCTTTCATCCGAACGATGTACACGCTCGACCCCGTTGCGGCCTCATGACCCTCGAAGCTGGTCCACGTAACTGTATAGTGGCCGGCCTGGTACTTCCCGTTCGCAAGCTGCTTCACGAGACTTCCCTTCAGATCATACACATTGATCTCTAGTGAATGCTCCGCAACGCCCGCGATCGTCGGCACATCGAACGCGATCTTCACCGACCCCCTGAACGGATTCGGATACGCCCGCGTCAGATCGAATCTCGTGATCAGATAACCGTCCGGTACGCTCAGCACGCCGAGGAACACTTTGTCGATAGCATATTGCAACGTCGTTCCGTTCTGCGACAGGTAGTCGAGCGGATACTCCCGCTTCCCGTCCCACAGTTTGAACGTCACCGCCTCCGACGCCGCGCAGCCATCTTTTTTCTTTGACTGCGGGTCCGCGCCCCAGACCGCAAAGGCGGCAATGCCATGGATCACCATCCCGGATCCCACCAGACTCCCCGCGGCATCGAAGGCGCCAATCTCGCTTGAGTCCGGAGCCGTCTTTCCGGCGACAGTCACCCGCTTCGCCAGAAGCGTGGCGTTGTTACCGGTATTCGCATGCACGGCATAATGGCATGGATCGGGCAGATGAAGGAGCGTCGGGCCGCTGCCGGCGACCGCCGCACGCTTATCAGTTGAAATCGACAGAGGAGCAGGATAGGTAAACGAAACGTTCGCGCTCATCAGCGCCTTGTATCCCTCGCCGACGGCCATCACGCCGATGCCATCGACCTCAAGCGACGGCCAGTAGGTACGACCGGAATTGTTCTTGATGATAATCACCGAATCGACAATTGACGCCATCGCATGCGCTATAGAGTCATCCGTCGGCGGCAGGTACGCGATCATGTTCCAACCTGAGGAGAGCGCTATCGGCGTGTTGGCATAATTCACCGGTATTCCCTGCACGTTTATGGTATCGGGTACGTTGGTATATAACTGGTACCCCTGGCCCACCTGAACATAATGGAGGTCATCCTGGCCCCAGTACGGGCAGTACAGGTCGCCGGCGTTATCTTTCACAAACAAGAAGCCAGCCGGATCGGTGCCGAATACCGCCGACGTGTCGTACGGAGGAATGACATTCAGCGACTTCATGTTCCATGCGATATTGAGCGGTATCACCTGCGTCACACTGGTAGTGAAACTCCAGGCAACGGACCAGGCGCCGGTTCCGCTCGCGTTCACCGCGTTTACTTCCCAGTAATAGGTCGTGCCGCCGGAGAGACCGATAACAGCGCCGCTGGAAAGCGCGGTCAGGCCCGATTGACCGAACACCGTGCTGCCAAAAGCGATATCGGTCGATACCTGCACACCGTACGAGACCGCGCCGTTCACGCTGCCCCAGGAGAGGCTTAACGTCGGCGACTGGCCGGCCGAGCCGTTTGTTGGAGACGCAAGAGGCGGCGCCGCGACCACGGTGGTAAAAGTCCAGGGGCCCGCCCAGACAGGGCCGCCGCCAGGACCGGTTGCCCCAACCTCCCAGTAATAGGATATGCCGCCGATGAGCGCCGGCAACACCTGGGATATCGTTGATACGTTGCTCCAGTTATATACCGTCGTAGTGAAACTGGCATCGGTCGTCACCTGCAGCTGGTAGGAAGTCACCGGGCCCCCGGCGGAGTTCGATGCCCAGCTCAGGGTCAACCCGGATATCGGCTGGGGACCGCTTGTCGGGGACGAGAGAGCGGGAGCTCCCGGCGCGGAAACAACCGTCGTGAAACTCCACACGCTCGACCACGAGCCGGTTCCGCCCGCATTCGTCGCGCTCACTTCCCAGTAGTATAGCGTGGCGTTCGCAAGACCGCTTACCGTTGCGGAGAGCGTCGTAAGACCGGTCTGGCTCGATACCGTCGAACCAAAGTTCGATACGCTTGACACAAGAATATTATACGATGTCCCACCCGTTACCGTGCTCCAGCTCAAAGTCGGCGAGGTGGCCTGGCTCGTCGCGCTGTCCGTCGGCGAGACAAGCGTCGGCGCTCCCGACGTCGCGACGATCGTTGTAAAGCTCCAGATGCTTGACCACGCGCCCGCGCCGTCCGCATTCGTCGCGTTCACTTCCCAGTAGTACGGCGTGCTGTTCGCAAGACCGCTTACCGTTGCGGAGAGCGCCGTAAGGCCCGTCTGGCTCGATACCGTCGTCGCAAAACTTGTTGACGTGGATACGAGGACATTATATGATGTCGCACCCGCCACCGTGCTCCAACTCAGGGTCGGCGAGGTCGATTGGTTAACCGCATTGTTTAACGGCAACGCAAGATACGGCGCCACCGGCGTCGCGATGATCGTCGTAAAGCTCCACACACTCGACCACGCGCTTGTGCCTCCCGCATTCGTCGCGCTCACTTCCCAGTAGTACGGTGTGCTGTTCGCAAGACCGCTTACCGATGCCGACAGGCCGGCAACACCACTCTGGCTCGATACCGTCGTCGTAAAGCTTGCCGACGTCGATACCAGAACGTTATACGATGTCGCACCCGTTGCCGTGCTCCAGTTCAGGGTCACTGCGGTCAACTGGTTCGTCACGTTGTTCGAAGGTGATGCAAGCACCGGCGCTCCCGGCAATGCGATGATCGTTGTAAAACTCCAAATGCTTGACCACGCGCCCGTACCGTCCACATTCGTCGCGTTCACTTCCCAGTAGTACGGCGTGTTGTTCGCAAGACCGCTTACCGTTGCGGAGAGCGTCGTAAGGCTCGTCTGGCTCGTTACCGTCGTCGCAAAACTTGTTGACGTGGATACGAGGACGTTATATGATGTCGCACCCGCTATCGTGCCCCAGCTCAGGGTCAATGAGGTTGACTGGTTGACCGCGTTGTTCGTCGGCGCGGCAAGCGTCGGCGCTCCCGGCGTCGAGATGACCGTTGTAAAGCTCCACACACTCGACCACGCGCTTGTGCCTCCCGCATTCGTCGCGCTTACTTCCCAGTAGTACGGCGTGCTGTTCGCAAGGCCGCTTACCGATGCGGACAGACCTGCAGCACCCGTCTGGCTCGTTACCGTCGTCGTAAAACTCGTCGACGTCGATACCAGCACGTTATACGTCGCCGCGCCCGCCACCGTGCTCCAGCTCAGAGTCGGCGAGGTAGACTGGTTGACCGCATTGTTCGAAGGCAAGGCAAGCGTCGGCGCTCCCGGCGTCGAGATGACCGTTGTAAAGCTCCAGATGTTCGACCATGAGCTCGCCCCGTTTCCATTGGTTGCATTCGCCTCCCAGTAGTAGGTCGTGCCGCCCGCGAGACCGCTTACCGATGCGGACAGACCCGCAACACCCGTCTGGCTCGTTACCGTCGTCGTAAAACTCGTCGACGTCGATACGCGAATCGCGTAGGTCGATGCGTTGCTCACGCTATTCCAGCTGAGGGTGAGAGATGAGGACACGCCGCCGGCATTATTGGCCGGGAGGGAGAGCGTGGGGGTCGACGGCAAAACCAGCAACGTCTGGCTCGCCTGCTGGTTCGCATAACTCAGCTTGATCCAGTCATGCGAGCGGCCAACGGTCGAAACTTCGGCTTCATCCAGGTTGCCAGCCCACCAGTAGACGCCCTGTTCGGGACGATTCCCGATGGCAATCGCATGGGTCGTAACCGAGGCGTTGCCACTGGCGGACAACGTCACCGTACTGGAAGCTAAACTGCCGTCTACATACACCGACTCCGCATATGCCGGCGATGTGCCCTGAAGCGACCGGACAAAGAATAGCTGATGCCAGGCATTACTGCTGACGGCGTTGGCGGATTGACAATATTCAAACCCGGTGCCCGATACGTATTGCAACCCGCCCCAATCGGGAGCGGAATTCAACATTTTCAGCTCCCAATTGAGGTTACCCTTGTCCAGAATTGCATGTTCGTTATTCGTCCCGGTAAAATACGCCCAGGCGGAGAGGGTAAATGGCCCTCCATTTGAAAAGTTACACGCACTGGCATTCGTCGATGTCGAATCGGACGTGAAGAAGTAATTACTCGTACCGTTAAAGGTGTACGCCGAGTCGATTATTCCAGGTACTTTCGTCGTCGGATTTGATGTCGCGCCCAGAGGCGCGCCGTTCAGAGGCAGGTTGCCGCACGCATCCGATTGGTCCGAAAGGTGCCACACCGCCGCGTATCCCGAGCCGGCATTAAAAACCGCGGGCCCGCTCGACGCCGCCAGCGCCCCGCTGTTACCCCAATACATCTTGATGTCCTGCGAGGTCGACCCGGAAAACACCGTATCCACCAGCACCCAGATTTCCGCCAGATCATTCGTCGCGTTCCAGCGCTGAATCTGGTAGGGATAGTGTACGTTGAGATTGCCGCCCTTGGCGAACCGCAGATCGGCCCCCCCGGGTTGCGCACCGGTGAAAACCGCCGCGGCATTAGCACTTGTCAATCTGATCAACACGGGGAAATCAATCTGGTTGGTCGTTATTCCCGTGGCGTTCGGATTCATGAAAAAATCGATGGAGTTGCTCCACGAGCTCGAATAGGTAGCGTCGACATTCACCGTGCCGGAGATCACCGCTACGGCGCTGCCTGCTACGTTAGTCACCGTAATAGTAGCGCTGAAGGCTCCCGACACCATCGGCGCACCGCTGATATACCCGGTAGTGGGATTGAGCGCCACTCCCGCAGGCAGAGCGCCGGATGTAACCGAATAGGTCAACGGTGCAGTCGGACTGCCGCCGACGGTAGGAACCATACTGGTAATCGGGGTAATCTGGGTAAAGGTCTGCGAAGTGTTGGTATACGTCAGTGATGTCGGCGCCGTGCCCGCTGACGCCACAAAAGTCTGAGCAGCCAACTGGCTCTTATAATTCAGCAGAACCCAGTTAGCGCTGCGAGCAACGTTTTCGACACGGGCTTCATTGATATAGCCGGTCAGGTAATATTGCGCTACACCACCGGTAAACATATCCGCGCCAATTCCTACCGTGGTCCCATGGTTATACGTGATCGCCGACCCCGCCGTGGGAATGACCGTTCCAACCGATACTCCATTGGCATACACTGCGGAAGCGCTGCCCGGGTTGACGACCCAGGCGAAATGGTCCCATGCCCCGGTATAGGTCGCGGTATTGGTCACACTGGGCCACGTTCCACCGGGGCACTGCACAAATCCATCGATGCCGGGATTTGTATAACGCAAATCAAGGCAATCGCCCATCGACATCAGTTCGGAATAACCCGCCGTTGTGACATCCGCCCAGCATGACTCGGTAACAATTTGAGGCGATCCCAGAAGGTTTCCCGCGCTTGTCGAAAGATATTGTGCTCCCGTGAGATTATAGCACGAGTCAATCAATCCGTTGGTTTTGGCAGGGTTCCCGTATTTGGTGGCGAGCGTATTGCCGTTCCCCGTCGCATCGCTTGTATCCGACCCATGCCAGACCGCAAGAAATCCATTGCCCGGACTGAACACCGCCGGGCCGCTCGACGCCGCCGATGCGCCGCTGTTACCCCAATACATCACGAGCGACTGCTGCGTCTGCTGGTAAAACACCGTGTCCACCAGCACCCAGACTTCCGCCAGATCACGGGTCGCATCCCATCGCTGGATCTGGTAGGGATAGTGCACGGCGGTATTGCTGCCTTTGGCGAACCGCAGATCGGCCCCCCCGGCCATCGCACCGCTGAAGATCGCTGAATTAGTACTTGTCAATCTTATCAGTACGGGGAAATTCGCCAGATTGGCCGTTATTCCCGCAGCGTTCGGATTCATGACATATGTCAACGAATTGTTCCACCCCGATGAATACGCGCCGTCGGCGTTCACGGTAATTGAAATGGTTCCGCTCGTGGCGGGGCCGCCCGTACCGGCGACCGTTATGGTGGCGCTGAAGTTTCCGGTAACCATCGCCGCCCCGCCGATATACCCGGTATTGGGATTGAGCGCCACTCCCGCGGGAAGGGAGCCGGATGCAACCGAATAGGCCAGGGTTCCGGTAACGCCAGTGACGGTCGGAACCATGGTGGTTATCGCCGCGATCTGGTTAACCGTTTGCGTGGGATTGGTGTAGGAAAGCGATGCCGCGTAGAGCGCCGTACCGGGAGCAAACGAGGCCAGTAGCGCGAGCACGGCGGTCGTTGCCGCAATGCTCCCGAATCTTATCATTGAAGAACGTATACTTTGAATGGCCTGCCGGTCTTCGCGCAAACCCTTGAAACGAAGCATCTTCCCCCTCCCCCGTTCGTGAAAGTACTACGGCATCAGATTTTTTGATCGATAGAATGTTTTACTTATAATATAATGCGATTCTGGGGTGGATTCAATAGAAATTTCATTGTTTTTTGCCCGAATATCATGCCATGAGCGCTCACGAATAACGCATAAAATGGCGAAGTTTGCCAAATCGCGGCCTATCCCGGAAAATCAGCCGCTTTTGCAGCTTTGGGCTTAAAATCTGAAAAAATTCAGTTACCTTTTAGTTACCTTGACTCCGCCAGATGGCGATAACTATACTATAAAAAATATGTGGTAATCTGCTTCTCGTCCGAGTCCTGATTCAACAAAGGGGCATGCCATGAAATCGATGCTTTGCCGTTCACGCTTTTTTTCGGCGCTGGCGCTTCTGGCGGGTTTATCCTATGTCCATGCCGTGCAACCCCGGTGGATACCCATAAATGGTTTGAAAACAGCGACCGCGAAGCAGGCAGGCGGGAAGGGATTCGAGATCAGGCAAACGCCGAATGGGTACCGGCTCTCCTGCCGGATGCAGGCGATGTTTGCCGAGGTCACCGGTAATGGAGTCGCGATTCACTCGACCTCGAAGGGGAAAGGAAGAGGCTTGTTGTCTCTCAGTACCTTGCTTCTTGGTCGGGAACAGACGATGACTGCCCTGCCGATTCAGGCCGAAAAGATCGCCCATGAAAATGAGGTCGTGAGAACAATCCGGGGAGATATCGCTGAGGAGTTCACCACCACGGGTGACGGTATCCGCCAGGATTTTGTCGTTAATCATGCTCCCCAAGGGAGTGGCAACCTGGTCGTGGAAGTCGGGGTGAAGGGCGCGACGGTAACCCAGAAGGGTGATGGTATTCTGCTGCGGCTGGCGCAATCGGGCAGAATGCTCATCTATGGAAAGCTGAATGCCGCCGACGCCGCCGGACGCGCGTTGCCGTCCCATTTCGAGCTTAAACCGGGAAGCTCGGTTATCGATATAACGGTTAACGATGCCGATGCGGTCTATCCGGTCCGCATTGACCCGACGATATCGGATGCGGATTGGAGCGGCCTTGGCAGCGGAGTTAACAATTATGTTGGTGCCATAACGCTTGACGATTCCGGGAATGTGTACGTAGGAGGGGAATTTGACACAGCGGGAGGAAAGAGTGCGAACTGCATTGCCAAATGGAACCCAATAGCGAGCGTTTGGAGCAGTCTCGGCAGAGGAGTGACCGGCGACAACGGAGAAGGCGGTCCTGTAATTTGGGCGTTGGCGGTTGACGATTCCGGGAATGTGTATGCGGGAGGAATATTCGATTCGGCAGGCGGGATGAGTGCGAATAATATTGCCAAATGGAATTCAAGAACAGGTGCTTGGAGCAGTCTCGGCAGCGGATTGAACAGTTATCCTTTAACCATAACGATTGACGATTCCGGGAATGTGTATGCGGGAGGAGGCTTCAATACTGCTGGCGGAGTGAGTGCATTTGGCATTGCCAAATGGAATCCAGGGACTGGCGTTTGGAGCAGCCTTGGCAGTGGAGTGACCAATAGCGAGGTACCAGGTGATGCTGGTGTTGATGCCATGGTGCTTGATGGTTTAGGAAATCTGTATGTGGGAGGAGTTTTTAACATGGCGGGTGGAGTGAGCGCTAACTACATTGCCAAATGGAATACTAAAACTGGCGTTTGGAGCAGCCTTGGCAGTGGATTGTCTTCGGAGCTTCAAGGGGGATTAACAATTGACGATTCAGGAAATCTTTATACTTGCTCTACTATTCTTCTGCGGTGGAACGGCAGCAGATGGGATTCTCTATCCTACGTAAATCAAGGGGCACAGATTTTTGCCTTAGCGTTGGATAGTTCCGGGAATCTGTATGTGGGAGGGCTTTTTGGCGATGCGGGCGGAGTGAGTGCGAATGGCATTGCTCGATGGAACGGCAGCACATGGGACAGTCTATACAGTGGAACAGGTCGAGAGGGCGTTCAGGCCTTAGCGGTTGATGGTTCAAGGCATCTATTGTATGCGGGAGGATCCATGGGGATCGATAAATGCATAATTAATATGCCGAAAACCCCGACGCTCTCGTCGCCAAGTAATAATTCCATGAGCCAGTCGATACCGTTAACTCTGAACTGGAATTCGGTGAGCGGCGTATCATCGTATGATTTGCAGGTCTCTACTGTATCCACTTTTACGTCAATAGTATCGGACCAGAGCGGCACGACCTCAATTTCCCAAACGGTAAGTCTTTCTAATGGCGTGACGTATTACTGGAGGGTGAATGCATCTAATGCGACCAATTCAAGCGATTGGTCAAGCGTATGGAGTTTCAAAACTAATTTCGTGATAACGTCGGCGCCGACGCTTGTTTCGCCGTCTAATAATGCCGATGAGCAGCCGATTCCCTTGAACCTCAGTTGGAATAGCTCCACGAATGCGATTTCCTATTCTTTGCAGGTAGCGACAAGTTCGAATTTCTCCACCACCATTTTCAGCCAGAGTGGAATTACGATTGCCTCGCATAACATGGCCGGGCTCGCCACGGCCACCACGTATTACTGGCAGGTGAATGAAACGAACCCGGTCGGAACGGGTCCGTGGTCGAGTGTATGGAGTTTCGCGACCATCAACGCCGCTCCCGGTGTGCCGGTACTCGCCTCGCCCACTAATAACGCCCAGATAGCGGATTTGCCACTGAGTCTCAATTGGTCCGCTTTAGCCGGCGCCTCTTCATATACTGTTCAGATATCAACCGTCTCCAATTTTGCTTCGTTTTTTCAGGACACAACCGTTTTGTCAAATACGGGTTCTGTCAGTGAGCTTTCGGGAAAAACGACCTATTACTGGCGAGTGAGTGCGACAAATGCCTTGGGAACGAGCACATGGTCAAATGTCTGGACATTTTCAACAACTCTCAATCCTGTCTCGGTGTTATCTTCTTCCGCAAAGGCGCTCGAACCCTCTTGTTTCATGGATGGCACCAACCTGAACTACACGATGGCGCAACCCGGCGCGGTGCGGATCTCCTTCAGTGATATTCTCGGAAGGGAAAAGGCTGCTATCAATCAACAACAATCGTCGGGTCATTATACCCTCTCTCTCAAGAGCCTCAACCTCTCGCCCGGCGTGTATCTCATTCATTTCAAGGCCGGGAACCTTGAGAAAAGGATGAGGGTGATGCTATCGAAACGATAACTGTATTTATCAACTGACAATCTTTTAAAAAAACTGATTGTATTCGCAGGGCCGGCGGATAAGCCGGCCCTCGTAAAACTCGCCGCCCGCACCGGCCCCCTCATCACCGATCCCCGCCGAGTACAACGTATTTTTACGCCGTGAACTTCCGGATCAAATCCTCCTACCAACCCGCCGGGGACCAGCCCGAGGCCATCGGCCAGCTCGTGGACGGCATCCGCCGGGGGGCGAGGCAGCAGGTGCTCCTCGGCGTCACCGGCTCGGGCAAAACCTTCACCATGGCGAATGTCATCGAGCGGGTGCAGATGCCAACCCTTGTCATTTCGCACAACAAGACCCTGGCGGCGCAGCTTTTCCAGGAGTTTCGCGAGTTCTTTCCTGACAATGCGGTCGAATACTTCGTCAGCTTCTACGACTACTACCAGCCCGAGGCGTACATCCCTTCCACCGATACCTACATCGCCAAGGAGTCCATGATCAACGACGAGATCGACCGGCTGCGGCTCAAAGCGACAAGCTCGCTTCTGGCGCGTCGCGACGTCATCATCGTGGCGAGCGTTTCGTGCATCTACGGAATCGGATCGCCGGAGGCATACGCGGCATCGAGCGTTTTGCTCAAAAAAAACGATCGAATTGACCGGCGCGACTTTCTGTTGCGCCTTACCGACATGCAATACCGCCGCAACGATATCGAACTCCGGCGCGGGACCTTCCGCGTGCGGGGCGACGTGTTCGAGATCCATCCGGCCTACGAGGAGGTCGCC